>VBFX01000090.1:0-2709 GCA_005889395.1 Chloroflexota bacterium | reverse complement strand
GCTCGAGCGATGATGTCACGGATGCGGTGCTGCTGATCCGGATCCGGCCAGCGGTTGCGGGCCTCGCTGGCGACGGAACGGCCCAGGTCGCGCAGGTCGTTGCGCAACTCGTGCATCACATGATGGGCCTGCGGACCCCACTCGGCGCCCCAGCGCTCTTTCATCCGGCTGAAGACTTCGTCGACCTGCGGCCGGCGCTCGGTCATGAAGGTACGGCCGGCATCGGTGATGCTGTAGATCTTCCGTCCGTCCTCCTGGACGGAGCTGACATAGCCCATGTCCTCGAGCATCTGGAGGGTCGGGTAGACGGCGCCCGGACTCGGGGCGTAGAAGCCGCCGAAGCGCGCTTCCAGGGCCTTGATCAGCTCGTAGCCGTGGGCGGGCTTGTCCTTGAGCTGGTCGAGGATGACGTACTTGAGGTCGCCGCGCTCGAAGATCTGGCGGCGGAACTGGTCGAAGCGGAACTCACGACGTGACCACATGGGTTGGACCCTCCTGAAATTAACGGACTATCACGATATATCGCGATACTACTGTGCTGCGCCAGACCCTGTCAAGCCTGAACGTGGACCTGGGGGCGGACTCAGCGAACGTAGCCGACGCTCGCGAGTCGCCAGCACGCCGTAGAATTCGCGCAGCAGCGTGCCCACCGTCTCCCCCACGTCCCCGACGCAGGCACCTCTGGTCGCGAGCGCACTCGTCGAGCGCGTGCGCGGCTTCCTCGAAGCCTGTGAAATCGACCGCAACCTCAGTCCGCTGACGATTCGCCAGTACGACCACTACCTCAACAACTTGCTCGGTTGGCTCGCGCGCGAAGAGCCGGACGTCAAGGATCTGCCCGACCTCACGACCGAGGTTGTGCGCCGCTACAAGCTCGCCCTGGCCCGGCGCGTCAACGAACATACCGGGCGCTCCCTGACGCGCGCCAGCCAGACCTACTTCCTGATCGCGATCCGCTCGATGCTGCGCTACTGGACCCTGCAGGGAATGGACGTGCTCGCGCCGGACCGGATCGAGCTCGGCAAAGCCGCCTCGCGCTCCTTGAAGTTTCTCGACGCCGACCAGCTGCGCCGCCTGCTCGCGGCTCCGGACGTCCGCGATCCGCGGGGCCTGCGCGACCGCGCCCTGCTCGAGACGTTTTTCAGCACCGGGCTGCGGCTCGCCGAGCTGGCGCGGCTGGATCGGGACCACATCAACCTGAAAACCCGCGAATTCGGCGTCATCGGCAAGGGGCGAAAGCCGCGCGTCGTCTTTCTCAGCGATGCCGCGTGCACTTGGTTAGGCCGCTACCTGGAGGCCCGCTCCGATCGCTGGAAACCGCTCTTCATCCGGATGAAGGGAAGGCTGGACGCGACCCCGGGCGGCCCTGGCATGCGGATGTCGGTGCGGTCGATCGAGCGGGTGGTGCAGAAATACGTCAAGCTCGCCGGGCTGGGCGTCAAGGCAACACCGCACACCCTGCGGCACTCCTTCGCCACCGATTTGCTCTCCAACGGCGCCGACCTGCGCGCCGTCCAGGAGTTGCTCGGGCACGCGAATCTCAACACCACGCAGATCTACACGCACGTCACGAATCCCCAGTTGCGCGCGGCGCATCGCAAGTTTCACAGCGGAAATCGCGAGTGACGCTGCTAGCATCAAGACGCGATGATCTCGGCGCGTCAGCGACTGGCCTCGACGGCACTTGATTACTATCCGCTGAATCGACTGGCGGCGGCGGGCTTCGGCGATCCGGCCCGGCTGCCCATCACGGTCAAGATCCTGCTCGAGGGGTTGCTACGCCAGGCCGATGGCGGCCGCGTCAGTGAGACCAGCCTGCGCGCCCTGGCCCGCTGGCCGGAGCGGCCGCCGGCCGACGCCGAGGTGCCCTACTTGCCGGCACGGGTGCTGCTGCAGGACTTCACCGGCGTACCGGCGGTGCTGGACCTGGCCGCCATGCGCTCGGCGATGCAGCGCGCCGGGAAGGATGCTGGTCGGATCGACCCGCTCGTGCAGGCCGACCTCGTGATCGACCACTCGGTACAGGTGGACGCCTTCGGGTCGCTGGCATCGTACGCCCGCAACATCGAGCGCGAGTACGAACGTAACGGCGAACGGTACGCCCTGCTGCGCTGGGCCCAACAGGCGTTTCACAACTTCAGCGTCGTCCCCCCCGGGATGGGGATCTGCCACCAGGTGAACCTCGAGCGACTCAGCCGCGTGGTGCAGGTGCAGACCAACGCCGAAGGGAGCATAGCCCTGCCCGATACGCTGCTCGGCACCGACTCGCACACCACGATGGTCAATGGCCTCGGCGTGCTCGGTTGGGGCGTGGGCGGGATTGAGGCGGAGGCGGCATTGCTCGGACAGCCCACCTACTTGCCGACGCCGGTGGTGGTCGGCGTCCGCATGACCGGGTCCCTGCGGCCGGGCGCGACGGCCACCGACCTCGTCCTGACACTGACCGAGATGCTCCGCGCGCACGGCGTCGTCAACAAGTTCGTCGAGTTCTGCGGCGCCGGCCTCTCGAGCCTCTCGGTGCCGGATCGCGCCACCCTCTCCAACATGTGCCCGGAATACGGCGCCACCGCCTCCCTCTTCCCCGTCGACCAGCAGACGCTGCGCTACCTGGAGACGACCGGACGCGACCGTCAGCTGATCGAGCTGGTCGAGCGCTACACCCGCGAGCAGGGCATGTTCCGCACCGACGAATCGGCCACACCGGTTTTC
>VBFX01000089.1 GCA_005889395.1 Chloroflexota bacterium | reverse complement strand
TGACTCTGCCGGACGACGCCGCGCCCATGCAGGATCTGACGGAAAACCGGAGAGAAGGCCTCCAGTCCTGGTTGAGCCCTCAGCGGCTCGGGGACGATCCAGTTCCGGTGTTCCTTCTTCAAGACCGCCCGCAGTATGGCACCGGTTTGCGACAGCTGCGTGTCGAAGTTATCCACAGTTCCGGTGATCAACGCTGATCGGCGCTACGCGGCGGCGGGCTCCTCCACAACGACCGGCGGGGTCCGATCCTTCGTGTAGTTCAGGATCAGGATGACCGCGATCAGGAGGCCGGTGCCGATGAACTGTGGCAGGAAGAGCGGCTGGTTGAACCCATAGGGCGGCGGCGCCGACGCGATGAAGGTGGCGGTGACGGGGTAGGCCAGTTCGGCGATGGTCGCGAGGGTTGCCGGTGTGCTGCGCAGCGCGCGGTAATAGAGGAGTAGGGAGACGAACCCGGGAATCAGCGCGATCCCCAGGAAGGGCAGGATGTCGGGCGTCTGGTAGTGCGCGAATGCTGACCCGCCGTATTGCAGGACAACGATGACGATAAGGACGGGGAGGGCGAGGGTAAAGCGGACCGCCGTCGTTGTGGTGAGGCTGAGCTTCCCGAGCACGAAGCGACCGAGCACGGTCCCGCTCGCCCAGAGCGCCGCCGCGCCCAGCGCGTAGAGCCCGGCCTCGAGTCGGCCGTGCTGGAGGTCCGAGAAGGGCGCCGCGAGGTCCTGCGCAAAGACCACCAGGTAGACGCCGACGAGCGCCAGCGCCGCCGTCGGCCAGAACCAGGGACGGCGGCGCTCACCCAGAACGATCCAGGCGAGGAGGATCGCGATCAACGGCTGAGTCTGCTGGAGCACGAACGTCTCGGCCCAGGCGGCGCAGCTCGGGGATGCCGCGGAGCAGGAAGGCGAGCAGGAACAGGCTGACCAGCGCATCCTCGATCACGACGATCTGCGCAGGCTTGAGGTGGCCGATGAGCTGCGCGCGGAAGTACGTATCCGAGGCCCACATCGTTGCCGCCAGCGCCACCAGGACGACCGAGAAGCGGTCGATGAGGCCAACCTGTCCGGGCACTGTCGCCTGTGAGCTCACGGTCGGGACAGCCATCGTCATTGCTCCTTTGGCCGCCGGGGCAGAAGTCGGGCGCACGGCAGGTGCGCTCCGACGGCCTTCTTTCATCCCGACTGTACGGTCGGCCCCGGAGTGGGCGCTGCGCCTTCACCGGGTCATGCGCCGTAGGGCGCTCGCGGGCTTTACCGCCGATCAGGGAGTTACACCCCTGCCCCGAAGACCACGACCAGATTATCAGGTCGCTAGTGAAGGAGCGCGCGGAGCGGCGCGAAGTCGCGGTAACCGACCGAGAGCGCCCCCAAATCGGCAACCACCTCCTCGAGGCGCACAAAGTCGGCGGCCTGCTCCGGCAGCAATCGCTCCAGCAGGGCCGCCGTGGCGAGGATGTATTCATGCGATGGGACGTGATTCTTCGCCAATCGATGGAGGACGATGACATCGGTCCCGTGCAGTTGCTCGACCTGACCGACCCGAAAGCGACTGTAGTGCCCATGGTGGGCGATAACCTTGACCGTTAACGTCGGCGCTCGGACGCAAGCCTGGCATGGACAATTGACGGCACGCTCTGCGACGACCTTTCGCAATCGACGGTGGAACGCGAGGTAGGTTTCGTCGAACCAGCCCATCAGTTCCGGCCCAGTGGAGCTGCCGACGAAAAACACGGCATCCCCTTCAAGCCTGGAAACCTCCAGGTGCGCACCAAGGCTCTGCAGGACCGCATCCAGGAGTTCGGCCACGAGGATCTGGGAGTGCGTCAGCTCGGTTTCGGCGACGAAAGTCGTGTATCCGGAGATGTCGACCAGCACAAGCGGGCCGGCGATCCCCGCTTCCATCGCAGCCGGAGGCTTAGCGACCATCGGCCGGGGGCTGGATGGGCACCGACTCCTGACCGACGACGACCTTGATGCGCTGTACCTCGTTGTTTGTCGACGTTCCACGTGTGGCGCCACGATTGCCAGGCGAAATCGCCGCCATCGTCTCCCAGCTGGGCATCAGCCCAAGACTCGCCGCCATCGGTGCTGACCTCGACGCGAACGATGCGTCCCCGGCCAGACCATGCTCGACCGTCGAGGACGCACGTCCCGAGTCCGAGCCGTCGCGTTCGCGGCAGGAAATCGGGGATGCCGGGCGGCACCATCAGCGAGCGCGGCTGCATGCGGGTCACGGGCTCGCCGAGCTCGTCCCAGGTGCTGGTGACGTGATAGGCGGGCTCCTGTTGATACCCGCGGAACGGCCGCGTCACCACCGTGATCGACCGGAGCCACTTGACATGGGTCATGCCGTACCACCCCGGCACCACGAGCCGCAATGGAAAGCCGTGCTGCGGCGGGAGTGGTTGGCCGTTGATCGCATAGGCGAGGAGGATCTCGTCGCGCGTTGCTTCTGCCAGGCCGAGGCTCCGCTCGTAGTGCTGCTCGATCCCACCCTGAACACCGCGATCCAGGCCGGTGAAGACGACCTCGACGGCGCCGTCGAGCGGCCCGGCTTCGCCGAGCAGCGATCGTAGCGGCGTGCCTGTCCACTCGGCGGTGCCGACGGCCTCGAAGAGCCATGGCTGACTGAGCGGGCGAGGGGAGAGATTCGCCCGGCCGTTGCCGGCGCACTCCATTGTCACGGCCCGGGTCACCGCCGGCCGGCGCTGGATATCGTCGAGCGTCAAGGTGATGGAGCGGCGCACGTGGCCGCTGATCGCCAACCGCCACCTCGAGGCATCGACCTGGGGGATGTCGAAGTGGGTCAGCAGGTAGTGCAGGCCGATCGGCGTGATCGGGTATCGCAGGGCCTCGAGTGGCAGCGAGTGGTTGCGCACCGCCAGTTGCAACTCGTCGAGCGAGACATCCGGACCGGTTGAGACCCGGTGCGTCGACTCGGCCTTGACCACGGGACCCAAGCTTAGTGCTTGAAGTGGCGCTCGCCGGTGAAGACCATCGCGACACCGGCGTTATCCGCGGCAGCGATCGCCTCGCTATCCTTCACCGATCCACCCGGCTGAACGATGGCGCGCACGCCCGCCCTGGCCGCGACCTCCACGCCGTCGGGGTATGGAAAGAAGCCGTCACTGGCCAGCACCGAGCCGGTCGCTCTCGGTCCGGCGCGGTGGACGGCGAGCTCGACCGCCTCTACTCGGCTCATCTGACCGGCGCCGATCCCGACCGCCGCGCCTTCGTGTCCGAGGACGATCGCGTTCGACCGGACATGCTTGACCACGGTCCACGCGAACTGCAGGTCCTTGAAGGTCGCCTCATCGGGAACTATCGCCGTGACGACCCGCGACTCACCCAACGTGCCCCCGGTCTGATCCGCGGTTTGCACCAGGAAGCCGCCGGTGATCGGCCTCGCATCGAGGTCCGGCTGAGCCGGCCCTGGCCCGGGTTGCAGGACCCGCAGCTTCGGCCGGGCCGTCATCGCCTGAAGGGCCGCCCCGTCGAACGTGGGGGCGACGACCACTTCGAAGAACGAACCAACCAGCGCCTGGGCGGCCGCCCCGTCGAGCGGCCGGTTGAAGGCGACGATCCCGCCGAACGCCGATCGCCGATCGCAGTTGAGCGCGCGATCGAAGGCCTCTGCCGCGTCCTTGCCACGTGCAACTCCACAGGGGTTCGCGTGCTTGATGATGGCGACCGCGACATCCGAAAAGTCCGCGACGAGTGACCAGGCGGCCTGGGCATCGAGCAGGTTGTTGTAGGAGAGCTCGAGCCCCTGCCACTGCCTGGCCCCCGCGATACCGCCGCCGGCGGCGGTCCGGTAGAGCGCAGCCGACTGGTGAGGATTTTCGCCGTAGCGGAGGTCGCGCACCTTGTGGCCGCCCAGGGTGAAGTCCTGCGGCAACGTTGTCGCCGCGTTCGGTCCGCGAAGGTGCTCGCCGATGGCGGCGTCGTAGGCGGCGGTATGACCGAAGGCCACCGCGGCAAGGTGCCGCCGGAGCGACGCCGGAACGCCGCCCGCGTTCTTGAGCGCGTCGAGGACGGCCGGGTAATCGCTCGGCCGCACCACCGGAAGCACGTGGTCATGGTTCTTCGCCGCCGCGCGCAGCAGCGTCACACCCCCGATGTCGATCGACTCGATCGTTTGCGCGTGGCCGGCCCCGGAGGACACCGTTTCCACGAAGGGGTAGAGATTGACAACCACGAGATCGATCAGCTTCAGCTCACGCTCGGCGAGCTCCTGGAGATGACGCGGCTCGTCGCGGCGCGCCAGGATGCCGGCGTGCACGTTGGGGTGCAGCGTCTTTACCCGCCCATCGAGCATCTCGGGGAACCCCGTCAATTCCTGGAGCGCGTGAACCGGGAGGTTCGCCTCGCGCAGCACCCGCTCGGTGCCGCCGGTCGCGTACATCGTGACGCCAAGGCCATTGAGCCCGCGGGCGAATTCGACGAGTCCGCTCTTGTCCGAGACACTGAGGAGCGCGTTCACAACGGCAACGGAAGGGGCCGTCCCGCGAGCTGCCGCACGACCTCGGAGAGTAAGCCGTGCTCCTCCGCCTGGATGCGCGCACGCAGGCTTTCCACCGTGTCGTCCGGCTTGACCTCGACGCGCCGCTGGGCGAGGATCGGCCCCTGGTCGACGTCCTTGGTCACCACGTGGATCGTGCAGCCCGTTTCGGCGACGCCCGCGTTGAGCGCCAGCCTGACCGCGTCCATGGTGTCGGCGAACTCGGGAAGCAGGGACGGATGGATGTTGATGACCCGCCCCGTGAATTCACGCGTGAAGACCCGCTCCAGGATCGCGTCATAGCCGGCGCAGACGACCAGCTCGACACCATGCTGGCGAAGCATCCGAACCATCTCCCGATCACGCGCGTCGCGGTCGGGGAAATCCGCCAGGCGAAACAGGTGGCGGGAGATGCCGGCCTTCTTGGCGATCTCGAGCGCGGGACACTCGCGGTTGGCGCAGACCATCACGACGCGGGCGGGATAGAACGGATCTTTCGCGGCCTCGATCAGGGCCTGCAGGTTGCTGCCCCGGCCCGAGACCAGGACGCCAACCCGGAGTCGGCTCACTCTAGGATTTGAACACGCCGCTGCGCGGACGCCACGATGTCGCCGACCACGAAAACCTCGCCCTCGAGGATCCGAAGCGCCGTGGCGGCGCTCGCCTCGTCGACCACGACGATCATCCCGATCCCCATGTTGAAAGTCCGCCACATCTCCTCGTCGGGGGTGAAGGGCGCGAGATAGGAGAAGATGGCCGGCTCCGGCCAGGCACCGCGCTGGATGCGGGCTCCCAGGCCGACCGGCAGGATGCGTGGCAGGTTGCCGACGATGCCCCCGCCGGTGATGTGCGCGAGCCCTTTGATGTTGACCGCCTCCCGCAGGCGGCGAACGGGATCGAGATAAGCGCGGTGAGGGGCGAGGAGCGCCTCCAGCACTGTCTCTCCCGTGCCCGGAATCGTTTGCGTCAAGGCCTGGCGCGGGATCACGCGGCGAGCCAGGCTGTACCCATTGGTGTGGAGGCCGGTCGAGGGAAGGGCGAGCAGCGCGTCGCCTTCCCGGATCGACGTACCGTCGATGACCGCGTCGCGCTCGCAGACGCCGACCATGAATCCGGCGACGTCGTAGGTGGCGGGTTGATAGAGCCCCGGCATCTCTGCCGTCTCGCCGCCGAGCAGCGCGCAGTTCACCTGCCGGCACGCATCCGCCATCCCGCCGACGACCTCGGCGACGACCGGCGGATCCAGGATGCCGGTCGCCACGTAATCCAGGAAAAAGAGCGGCTCCGCGCCCGCCGTCAGCACGTCGTTCACGCAGTGGTTGACGAGGTCGGCGCCAATCTGCGCGTGACGCCCCGCGCCCGCCGCCAGCAAGACCTTGGTGCCGACACCGTCGGTGCTCGCCACCAGGACGGGCTGCCGGTAGCGATGGGTGTCGAGCGCAAAGAGGCCGCTGAAGGGGCCCACGCCGGCGAGCACCTCGGGGCCCTGGGTTGATGCCGCAAGCGGCTTGATCAACTCGACCGTCCGGTTGCCGGCCTCGACGTCGACGCCGGAATCGCGGTATGTCGTCATCGCGCTACCGTCTCCAGTGCCATCTTGTCCATCTCGAGCTGCACCGGCACCGGGACCGGATAATCGCCGTCGAAGCAGGCCATGCAGAATCCGTTGACATTCTTCACCGCCCGGAACAGCCCGGCCTTGCTCAAGTACTTCAATGAGTCGGCGCCGATCAGGCGCTCCACCTCCTCGACGCTGCGGCCGGAAGCGATCAGCTCTGAACGGCTGGCGATGTCGATTCCCATGAAGCAGGGCCACTGGATCGGCGGGCTGCTCACGCGAAAGTGGACGGTCTTCGTCCCGGCGCGGCGCAATTCTTCCACGATCTTGCGGCTGGTGGTGCCGCGCACGATCGAATCATCGACGAGCACGACGCGTTTCCCCTCGAGGATCTCGCGAAGCGGGTTGAACTTCAACTTGATGCCGATGTTGCGCAGCCGTTGGTTCGGCTGGATAAAAGTGCGGGTGATGTAGCGGCTCTTGATCAATCCCTCGCTGTAGGGAATGCCGCTCGCCTCGGCGAACCCGACGGCCGCCGGCGTGCCCGAATCGGGAAGCGAGATGACGATGTCGGCCTCCGCCGGCGCCTCGCGGGCCAGCTCGCGGCCCATGTTGCGACGGGCCTCGTACAGTGACTGACCCTGCAGATGCGAGTCAGGACGCGCGAAGTAGATGAACTCGAACATACACATCGCCTTGCGCGTCGACGGCAGGAGCGGCTCCGCCACCGGCTCGCCACGGCCGAGCATGACCGCCTCACCCGGCTCGATCTCACGCACGAACTCGGCGCCGACGGTATCGAGCGCGCAGGTCTCCGAGGTGATGATGGCGCCGCCGTCCGGCAAGCGTCCCAGGCATAGGGGGCGGATCCCGAGAGGGTCACGGACGCCGACCAGCGCGTCTTTGGTCAGGAACAGGAGGCAATACGCACCCTGCAACCGCGGCAGCGCGCGGCGTAAGACCGACACGATGTCGGTTCCGCTGGTGTGCGCCACCAGCTCGGCGAGGACCTCGGTATCGCTCGAGGTCTTAAATCGAACGCCATGCTGCTCGAGGTCGTCACGCAGCAGTTGCGTGTTCGTGAGGTTGCCATTGTGGGCGATGGCGATGCTTCCGAGCTGGGGATGCTCGACGACGATCGGCTGGGCGTTCTCGAGCCGGTTCGATCCGGTCGTCGAGTAGCGCGTGTGACCGAGCGCGAGGTGCCCGGTCAGACGCTCGAGTGCGTCGGCGTCGAAGGCCTGCGCCACCAGGCCCATGCCCTTGTGCATGCGCAAGACATGACCGTCGCTGGTCGCAATCCCGGCGCTCTCCTGCCCGCGGTGCTGCAGGGAATAAAGGCCGAAATAGGTCAGGTTGGCAACGTCCTCGCCGGTGGCGTCGATGCCGAACAGACCGCAGGCTTCGTGCATCCGCTCGTCGGCCATCACATGACGCATCAAAATGCCGTCTCCCAGGATTGCCCAAGGGTGTCCAACGAGATGCGGATGTCAGATCCTACCTGGAAATCCTCGCCACCGACCACACCGAT
>VBFX01000088.1:8449-10653 GCA_005889395.1 Chloroflexota bacterium | reverse complement strand
CAGCGAGCAGATGCAGAGCAGCCGGCTCTGGCGCTTTATGCGCGCGCACCAGTGCGCGACCTATCCGCAGCTGTGCGAGAAGGCGGCGCGTGACCCCGACTGGTTTTGGGACGCACTGATCAAGGAACTCGGCATCGTCTGGTCCCGGCCCTACCACGCCGTGATGGATACGTCCGTAGGCCTGCCCTTCACCCGCTGGTTTCCTGGCGGACTCCTCAATGCGTACGACTCGGCCGTGCTCCGCCATAGCCGGTCGGATCCCAGCGGCATCGCACTCATCGGCGAGACCGAGGCGGGGACAGTCCGGCAGCTGACCTATGCGCAGTTGGAGGACACGGTCGAGCAGACCGCGGCCGGGCTGCGCGCGATCGGTGTCGAGCGTGGCGTGGCCGTCGGCCTCTACCTGCCCCTGGTGATCGAGAACGCGGTCGCCCTGCTGGCGTGCACCAAGCTCGGCGCGGTTGCCGTGCCACTGTTCTCGGGCTTCGGCGCGGAAGCGATCCGCCAACGGCTGGCCGACGCTGACGCGCGCGTGCTGATCACCGCGGACGGCGCGATGCGTCGCGGGCGCCCGGTCGCCATGAAGCCCATCGCGGACCAGGCCGCGGCCGCGCTGCCGCAGCTGACGCACCAGGTGGTGGTCCGGTGCGCCCGCATCGACGTTTCTATGCAGCCCGGGCGTGACCTCGCCTGGGACGACCTGGCCCGGCGGGAACGCGTGCCGACCGAATCCATGCGCGCAGACGAGCCGTTGCTCCTGCTCTACACGTCGGGGACGACGGGCCGGCCCAAGGGCACGGTGCACGGGCACGCGGGCCTTCCGATCAAAGCCGCTCAGGACTGGGCACTGGGCATGGACGTCCGCGCGAAGGAGCGGGTGATGTGGGTGACCGACATGGGCTGGGTGATGGGGCCGCTGCTGGTCTTCGGCAGCCTGATGCTCGGCGGCACGGCGGTCTTCTACGACGGAGCACCGGATTTCCCGGAAGCGCGGCGCGTCTGGTCGGTGGCCGACCGTAACGGGGTCACGCACCTGGGCATCTCCCCCACACTCACCCGTGTGCTGATGGCCTCGGGCGAGCGGGCCCTGCCGGCGAACGCGCTCTCCCGGCTCCGCGTGCTGGCCTCGACCGGCGAGCCCTGGACCCCGGAAGCCTGGAGCTGGCTCTTCGAGGTCGTGGGGCGTGGCGAGCTGCCCATCATGAACTACTCCGGTGGCACCGAGTGCGGCGGCGGCCTCATCTGCGGAAATTTCGTGACGCCGTCAAAAGCCGGCAGCTTCGCGGGTCCGATCCCCGGCATCGACGCGGCGGTTTTCAACGAGCATGGCCATCCGGTACGAGGCGAGGTCGGAGAGCTCGTGGTGCGCCGTCCGTACGTCGGCATGACAATGGGACTCTGGAAAGACCCGGAGCGCTACCTGGAGACGTACTGGTCGCGCTGGCCCGACGTCTGGGTGCACGGTGATTGGGCGTTGATCGATGAGGAGGGGCTCTGGTACATCCTGGGCCGCTCCGACGACACCATCAAGGTCGCGGGCAAGCGTGTGGGACCGGCAGAGGTCGAGGCCGCCGCGCTCGACGGCACCGATGTGGCCGAGGCCGCCGCCGTCGGGATTCCGGATCCGCTCAAGGGCCAATCGGTCGTGGTGTTCGTGGTGCCCCGACCGCAGGCCGACCCGGGGCCGATCCCGGCGGCGGTCTCACGCAGGATCGAGCGCTCCCTGGGAAAGCCCTTCAAGCCGGCGGGGGTTCACGTGCTTGCGCGCCTGCCCAAGACCCGCAACGGCAAGATCCTCCGCCGCGTCATCCGCAACGTCTTCCTCGGCGACCCGCCGGGAGATCTCTCGGCGATCGACGATGTGGCCACGTTGGACCCCATTCGCGCGCTGCGGAGCAAGACCTAGCGGAAGTACTCGCGCATGGGGACGCTGCTTGACCAAGCGGCGGCGCCGAGATGGACGAGACCGAAGCCGTCCTCGATCGTCCGCAGCAGGCTGTAGTGATTCTCGGCGATGCTCGAACGGGCGCCAGCGATCGATTTCGGTGAGATGACCAGCGTCGCCACGTGTCCACCCCAGGCATCACCGCAGCAACTGGCATCGCTCGACCCTTCATCCCAGGTAATGAAGAGGACCCCGCCGTTGCGGAAGGCGGCCGAACCGATGATCCGTGGAACGACATTGGCGAGCCAGGTATCACCCG
>VBFX01000088.1:5655-8410 GCA_005889395.1 Chloroflexota bacterium | reverse complement strand
CGGCACCACGTGGGCGGCGCACCGCGCCGCGTTGTTGCGGATGTCCGTGTAGTACATGAAAGGGTTGTGCTTCATCGCGTAGTTGCCGTCGGAGGCTCCCATGAAGCAGGGCGCAGGCATGTCCTCCATGTAGGCCTTCCAGGAACGGCCGCTCGATTCCACCTGGTCGGCGATGTTGGTCGCGTTCACGTAGCAGGTGGTGCAGTCGCTCGCGATTCCAAATGTGCTCCCGGCCGTCAGCGCGAAGTAGTTGGGCAGGCTGGGATGGGAGGCGGCGAAGTAGTTGGTGGCCAGGCCGTAGGTCGCCGCCAGGTTGTTGACATAGGGCGCGTCCGGGCGACCGATCACCGATCCGTACTCGTGGTTCTCCATCACGATTTCAAAGATGTGCGAAAAGGCCGGGACCGTGGCCCGGGCGGGCGCCGGTGACGCGGCGTGGCTTGGAGCGGTCGGACGGGCGGTGGCGGCCGCCCCCACGGCGGTGGCCGCGGGTGTGGGTGCCGGCGGCGGGACCCGGCTGGCAAGCTGGGCCTGGTGGTCGTCGAAGTCTCGGCCGGACTCGGCCGCCAGCGGGCGGATGAGGCTGGTCGGCGGCGCGGGGACATGCCCGAGCACCAGGGTGATCGGGAGAGCCAGCACGGCCGGGACGCCGACGACGACGATGACGCTTCGCAGGCTCAGCAACCTCATGACCCGATTGACGCGATCGGGTCATGGCGTCTTGCGGATTGCACGTTGCGTGACACAACGTGGATCTGAATCCATTTGGCCGGTTCACACGTTATATAGGTAGGAGAGCAATGATGAAACCGCTCAACGCCGAGCTGGCCGCGCGGGCGTGGGAATTTGCTCAGGGTCTGGATCTCGAGGAGTACCGCCGGCTCCAGGGCGAGGTTCGCCACGCCTGGCCGGCGACGGCAAAACTGAACGGCCTCGACTTCGACCGAGCCTTCCTCGCCTTCATCGCCGAGCGCTGGCTCGACAAAGCCGCGTAAGTTCACGACAGGTACGTCGTTACTTGCGCAGGCCCGGACATGTCTATCAACGATGGCCTGGCGCTCATTCGCCGGCATGACTTTGAAGGCGCACTGCCGCTGCTGGCCGCCGAGGTGCGCAAGCGTCCCGACGACGCTTATGCCGCCTATTACCTGGCCTACGCCTTCGTCGGCGCCCAGGACCCCCAGCCGGCCGTAACGCTGCTCGCCAAGATCATCGAAGTCCACCCGGATTTCACAGACGCCCATACCCTGCTCGGCCTCGCCCGCATCCGGACCTCGGACTTTGCCGGCGCGACCACCGAGTACGAGGCCGTTCTCGGGCGCGAGCCCAAGAATCCGGCTGCCCTGCTGGGCATGGGCATGATCGCCTACTGGAAGCGCGAGACCGCCATGGCGGAGGACTATCTGGATCGCGCCGTGCGGGGTGATCCAGGGGCGCGTGATGCCCTGGTCTTCAAGGCCGACCTGCGCTACGCGGGCGGCGACATGACCGGAGCGGTCATGCTCCTGCGCGACGCGAAGCGCTTGCGCCGGCCGTCTTTGCCGGAGGTCTCTGACGCGGAGATCACCGACCGGCTGCTTCGCTACGAGGCGGCACTGCAGCCGCTCCGCAAGGCCCGCGGCGGGCTGCCGGACATGCCCGGCTGGGTGCTGTGCATCATCGGTGTCACCCTGGCGCTCACCTTCATGGCCTCCGCCGGCCTTCCCGGTGCGTGGAATGGGATGCGCCACTACCAGGACGGCAAGGCGCGGCTGGCGACGCTCGATTACGCCGGTTGCGCCAGCGAGATGGAGCAGGCCGTCGAAGCGGTTCCGACGTCGCCCAAGGCCTGGGCCTACCAAGCCTACTGTTACCTGCTGGACAAGGACGCCAAGGCGGGGCTGTCGTCCTGGTACACGGCCCGTACGTACGATCCGGCGATTACCCTCGATACCAAGGCCGACCAGCAGGTGCTGCTGCTGAAGATCCGGGTGGCCACCGAGCCTCCCAAGGTCGCGAAATGAGCGGCGCCCTCGACCCCATCCAGGAAGATCTACCGCTCGATCTGACGCAGTCACCCGCCAAGCTCCCGGCGCCGCGGAGACCGGTCCGGCAGCCCGGCGGCGACCTCCCGCCATCGCTGGTCGAGCAGGTGCTCGCGCGCCTCCGCGCCATCCCCTGGGCCCGGATGCGCGCCAAGGCCGCCCCCGTTCTCCGGACCGGCGCCGAGCAGCTCGGCAGCGCGGCCAAGGTCGCCGTGACGCGGGGCAGCACGGTGGCGTGGGTGGCGGTGAAGCGCGGCACACCGTATGCGGTGCAACTCGCCAAAGGAACGGCCCGGATCAGCTTCATCCGCGCCCTTCCCCTGCTGATCGCGCGCACCATCCATCTCTTCGGCTTTCCGGCGGTCGTCGTTCGAACGGCGCTCCAGTTCACGATCGCCCACCGCGCCGGTCTCGCGATCGACGAGGTGGTGTACTTTCGCGTCGACGACCCGGCGGGGTACACCGTTTATGAAGCGCCGCCGAAGTTGGGCACGGCGCTTGCGATCACATACCTGCCAACGCTGGTGCTGGCGATCCTCTCCGTGTTCTGTCTCGCTCCCGCATTGACGCCGCGGGTGGTGCTGCACCTGCCCACCACCTGGGTCACCTGGGTCCAGCTCTGGCTCGGGCTCTCGTTCGCGTCCCACATGCTGCCGTCCTACGAAGAGGCCGGCCCGGTGGCCGAGCAGGCGCGGGTTGGCGTCGTCAAGGCCGATCCGGTCTCGGTCTTC
>VBFX01000088.1:0-5564 GCA_005889395.1 Chloroflexota bacterium | reverse complement strand
TTTCCTGTACGCTTCCCCGGTGGCCAGCACCCGAATCCGGGGGGTCCTGTTGAGCCTGCTCGCGGTGACGATGGTATCTGGATGCGGCGGCGACCCGAACGCGCCACCTCCCTTGCAGGCGACCGCATCGTCGTCGGTTGCCTGCAGCAAGGGCGAGAGTTATCAACACACCACACTCGGCTACCATCTGTGCTTCCCGTCCGGGTGGATCTCGCGCGACTACACCGCCGAACCGGGGGCGGGAGGCGCCCTCAGCGTGGTGGCGTTTGGGCCGCCATCCGCGGTGCCATCGCATGTGCCTGCGTCAGGTTCCTTCACTCCTCCCGTCGAGGTGCGGGTCGTCGCCGGCCCGAAGGATCAAGTCGAGACGAGCCTCGCCCAGGACAACCAGGTAAGCCAGACGCGGATCGCCGGCATCGCAGCCGACAAGATCGTGGTCACCACCTCCGGCCCGGCCAGCGGCGCGATGATCATCGTCTTCGAGCACCAGGGCAACACCTTCGAAATCGAGGAGGCCCCAGATGGCGACGATACCGCCTTTCAATTGGTGCTGGGCAGCTTCTCTTTCACCGGCTAGCAAATCCGACCGCTGAGGGATCAAATGCCGGGATCGTTCGGATTCTGCGCCATGAAGTCGAAGCCTGTGTTGGGCTTTCTTTCCTGCCCTTGCGTTTTCGCTTTTTTGTTGGGTGCTTCCTGGTCGGCCCCTCTGAGGTCCAGTCTGTATCCGCCACAACCTCAAATATGCACGGAGCAAGACGAGAGCCGCCCCACGATTCGGTGACAATCCGCAGCGCACTCAAATAGGCGGAGGATGCGCCCTCAAGCGCCCGGGCTCCGGCCGGCTGGTGGAGGCGGCGAGAATCGAACTCGCGTCCGAAGCAGCGTCCCGCAAGACATCTACGAGCGTACTCCCGGTTTTGCATCTCACCTGCCCGGCTCCCCTGGGAGCGGATCCGGACAAGCCAGTCGCGGTATTGAGTCCCCCCGACGGCCGCGACGCCCGCCAGGAGCGAGTCAGCGGAGTTTACGCCGGACGCCGCTCCTGCTGACGCAGAGCGGGCCGGCGCCGGGGATAAATCCCCGGATGACTTCGCTACTTACGCAGCGTAAGCCAGTTCGCGATTGGCGTTTATAGCCTTGCCGCTTTTACGTGCTCGGCGACACGGCTCGCCATCTTGCAGACCACTACCCCGTCGAGACCTGGCGCCCCCGCCAGCCTGTCGGAGCAATGTCAATTCTACCCCTCTCCTGTGGCCCAAAAACCCCTACGGCCTTCTTCGTAGCCAGGGGCGCTGCCTGGACCGCGCGCTGGCGAGCTCGTAAGTCGGTTCCTTAGACCGCGGGCTCACGCTATTCGCATGCCAACGCTGTCGCGTTCGTTGAAGGCTCCCGATGGGCAGGCGGGTCAGTCGCTCGTGGAGTACTCGCTGATCCTCTGCCTGGTGGTCGTGGTGCTCATCGTGGTTCTGATACTCCTTGGCAACCAGGTGCAGAACATGTATTGCAACATCGCCGGCGGTATCGGCGCCTAAACCCTCGTCCTGACAGCGCGCTCCATCTCGCGTTTTGCGTCTCGCGCCGAAATCGCTTCGCGCTTGTCGTACAGGCGCTTGCCCTTGGCCAGGCCGATCTCGAGCTTGACGCGGTTTCCTTTCCAGTACAGCCGCAAGGGCACCAGCGTCAGGCCTTTCTGTTTGATTGTGATCCCCAGGCGGATGATCTCGGCGCGGTGGAGCAGCAACTTGCGCTCCCGCTTCGCCTCGTGATTGCTGCTGTGCCCGCGCTCGTAGGGGCTGATGTGGACGTTGACGACAAACGCTTCTCCCCCGCCGATCCGGACGTAGCCCTCACGCAGGTTGGCACCGCCCTCGCGTAGCGACTTGATCTCGGTGCCCATCAACTGGATCCCGGCTTCGACGGACTCCAGGATGAAGTAGTTATGGAAGGCGGCCCGGTTGCTGGCGATCGTGGTGTCGGCGTCGCGCTTCTTCTTCCCCACTACCGCCGGCCCCGCGCCCACGCCGCTGCGCTCATCACCCGCCCACCGGGCGGCTGCACCTCGTCGACCACATAGACGCCGCTCACGGTTTGGACCGGCAGGCCCTCGTCGACAGCGCCGTCGCGGTGACCACCAAGTACCTTGACATCAACGCCCTTCAGCGTCATCCAGGTACCGACCCGCCCGGCAAGGGCCCGTACCCTCCGGTCGATCTCCGCTGCGCTCATGTTGGCTGGATCCAGCTTGCCATCTTCCGACCTGAGTCGCGGCGCGTGGGTCGCCCCCGCCGCCGGTTGCGGCTGGGGCTGGACGCGCCCCTCGACGAGGTCATCCAGCGTCCTGACCAGCAGCCTTCCCCCGACATTCGCGAGGCGATCCTCGAGTCGAGGAGCGATTTCGTCCGCTGCAATCGGCACCCGCTCCTGCGCGAGGATCGGGCCCGTATCGACACCAGCATCCATCTGCATGATGGAGATGCCGGTCTCGGTGTCGCCGCTGAGAATCGACCATTCCACCGGCGCGGGACCCCGATGCCGCGGCAACAACGAGGCGTGGACGTTGAGCGTTCCGAACCGCGGCACATTGAGCAGGCTCGCTGGAAGGATCTGCCCGTACGCCACCACCACCATCACGTCCGCAGCGACCTCGCGGATGCGCGCCTGGGCCTCTTCCGTCCTGATCCGCTCCGGTTGAAAGACCGGCAGATGCATTTCGGTCGCTTGCAGCTTGATGGCCGACGGCAGCGTTCGCATGCCCCGGCCACCAAGACGATCTGGCTGAGTGACGACGAGCGCGACCTCGTGGCCGGCTTCGCGCAGCTGGTTCAGGGTCGGACCGGCAAACATCGCCGTGCCGGCGAAGACGATGCGCAATCTCGCGCTAGGCGCCGACGAGTTCCGCTTCCTTCTCCTGCTCTTCCGGTTCCACTTTGCGCAGCGTGTCGAGACGGGTCAGCCGGTCGGTGAAGAGGATGCCATCGAGGTGATCGATCTCGTGCTGGATCGCGCGCGCCAGCAGCGCGTCGCCCTTGATCTTCACCGGCTTCCCCTGGCGGTTGAGGCCGCGCGCCACCACCTGCATGTAGCGTCTGACTTCGCCGACGTAGCCCGGCACCGAGAGGCAACCTTCCAGGCCGATCTGCTCGCCTTCCCACTTCACCAGCTCCGGGTTGACCAGGGGGTGCAGGTTGGTGTCGGTCTTGATCACCGCCACCCGCAGCCCGACCCCCACCTGGGGCGCCGCCAGGCCGACGCCTGGAGCGGCGATCATGGTGTCGACCATGTCGTCGATCAGCTTGCGGATGCTGCTGTCGACGCGCGCGACCCGTTTCGCCTTCTGGCGAAGGATCGGCGCTTCCTGGGTGAGGATGGGAAGGACAGCCATGATCAGTAACTTACATCGGGTCGACGTCGAGGCTCCAGCCCCGGCCCCGCGGTAAGCCGTCTGCCACCCGGTGCAGGTCGCTTCCCTTGAGGGTCACCTCGAAGCGGAACTCATCCTTGATGCGGTACACAAACGCGGGAGACGGTCCGAGCACCTCGATGTCGCCCAAATTGAGCAGGCCGATTGTAGCAGACAAATGTTCGGCCGCCGACTTCGCCTCGCGTTCCGCGCGAGCCTCGTCGCGGTGGCCATAGGTCGCCACCATCAGCTCCGCAAACGGTGGGAACCGGTAGGCGCGGCGGATCTCCAATTCCTCGCGGAAGAAGCCCCGGTAATCGTGGTAGCGCGCGTGGCGGACCGCCGGATGATCGGGGGTATAGGTCTGGATGAACACCTGTGACGCGGCACTGCCGCGACCGGCCCGGCCCGCCACCTGTGTCAGCAAGCTGAAGGTCCGCTCTGAGGAGCGGTAGTCGGGAAAGTGCAGGCTGGTATCGGCGTTGACGACGCCAACGGTGGTGACATCGGGCAGGTCCAGCCCTTTGGCCACCAGTTGCGTGCCGACCAGCACATCCGCCTCTCCGGAGCGCATCTGGTCGAAGACGAGGTCGGCCGCATCCGGCGTCTTCATCACGTCACGGTCCAGTCGAAGCACGCGCGCGCCCGGAAACAGCGTGCGCACCTCTTGCTCGATGCGTTCGGTGCCGACGCCGAAGCTCTTGATGTAGCGGCTGCCGCAGGCCGGGCAGCGGCGTGGCAGCGACTCGGTGGTGCCGCAGTAGTGGCACTGCAGGCGGCCCAGGGACGCGTGGTAGACGAGGGCGACGCTGCAGTGCGGACATTCGCGCGCCTGGCCGCAGTCGCGGCAGAGGACGAAGGTCGTCAGCCCGCGGCGATTCAAAAACAGGATCGATTGCTGATGGCGCTCCAGCGATCCGCCGATTGCCGTTTGCAGCTCGCGGCTCAGCGGGCTGAAGTGCTGCGCCGCGATTTCGGCCCGCATGTCGATGATGGTCACCGGTGGCAGCGGCCGCCCCTGGGCGCGGTGCGGGAGCTCCAGCAAATGCTCGCGCCCGGCGAGCGCGGCGGCGTAGGTCGCGACGCTGGGGGTGGCGCTGCCCAGGACCAGGACGGCCCGTGTCCGTTCCGCGAGCCAGCGGGCTACGGTGGGCGCGTGGTAGCGCGGGATACGGTCCTGCTTGAACGCGGACGATTCCTCCTCATCGATCGCGATCAGCGCAAGACGCGGTAGCGGCGCGAAAACAGCCGCGCGCGGCCCGATCACGATGTCCGCCTCGCCGCGCCGGATCCGCCACCACTCGGCGGCCCGCTCCGCTTCGGTCAGCGCGCTGTGCAGGACGGCGAGCCGTCCGGGGAAGCGTGCCGCGAAGCGCCCGACGGTCTGCGGCGTGAGCGCGATCTCGGGCACCAGCACCAGGCCCTGGCCCCCACCGGCCAGCACCTGCTCGAGCAGGGCCAGGTAGACCTCGGTCTTGCCGCTGCCCGTGACGCCGTGCAGGAGGAAAACGTCTGACTCCTGGCGTGAAAGGGCGATGGCGATCCGCTCCCGGATGGCCTCCTGGGCCGGTTCGAGCGCGATCGCGTCCGGCACGCCGACCGCCGCGGCCTGCCGGAGGATGCGGCTCTGCCGCCGGCGCTTGACTGATCGCCGAACGACGGCGCGGACGCGCGGCGGCACGATGGCCCGGATCACCTCATCGAGCGGCACCAGGTAGTGGGCGGCGACGAAGCCGGCCAGTTCCACCAGCGGAGACGGCAGCACCGGCTCAGCGTCGAGCAACGCCTCGATCGGCTTGAGCTCGAGCACGGTGGGGCCCTGATCGAGCGCGTAGACGAAACCGGTCACGGTCCGCTTCCCGAAGGGCACCCGGACCCGGTGCCCGACCTCGATCAGGCCGCGGAGCGCCTCCGGGACGGCGTAGTCGAAGAGCCCGGTCTGGCTCCCGACGCGCGCCTCGACGGCGACCTGCGCGATCGGACGGAGCGCCGTCTCAGGCGCCGCGGTTCCGCCCGGCATCGATGGCGTCCCAGATCCGCCCGGCCACCTCCAATTTGGGAAGTCGTGGCACCTCGGCGGCGACGCCTGAGGCCGTCACGATGGTGACCGCGTTGAAATCGCTGGCCAGGCCCTGGCCGTCGACGCCCACCTGGTTGGCGA
>VBFX01000087.1 GCA_005889395.1 Chloroflexota bacterium | reverse complement strand
ACCGCATTGTTGCTCGATCACCCGATCACGGATCATGACAACGATGCCATCAACGCCGCCTACCTGGCGCGCCTGACCTCCGAGGACTGGGGGCTGCACCGGACCCTGCAGCTCAATTCGGGCCGCGTGCGCGATGCCGTAAGGGCGCTCGACGTCGACGCCGGCCGCGTCAGCGCGCGGCTCGATGAGCTCTGGGCCCGGATCGATGCGCGGCCGAAATCGCTCAAATGGAAGCTGCGCGCCCGGGTGGGCGATCGGGTCAGCTGGTACGAGCTTCCCGAAGAAGTTCGCCAGCCCTACCAGAAGGCGTAGCACCTCTCGCATCATTGACAGCCCCCCGCACACCACGTACTGTGGGGGCAGGCAGGCGGCATCGACCAAGTTTGGAGGGGGCAGCCATGCTTTCGACGTCGCATCTCAACGAGGAAACCATCCGCGTCCTTTTCATCGAGGCCGATCCCGCCGTGGCCGAGATGTACAGGCTGAAGCTCGAGCTCGATGGCTACCACGTCGCCGTGGTCGCCGACGATGATCGCGTCCTCGAGGCGGCTGCCCGGACGCGCCCGGACATGATTTACATCGATCTTCGCGCCAGCGATGACCGGAGATTCGCGACGCTGCACGAGCTTCGCGCGACGACTGCCACCCGGGACCTGCCGGTGATCATCCTCTCGAACGTCGGGGCGAGCGAGCTGACCGCCCAGGGCTACAACGCCGACCTGCTGGATTACGTCGTCAGGGCGGCGCCGGATCTAAACGGTTTGAACTGGAACGCGGAGGAGTGGGCCCACGCCCGTTCGGGCTAGAGCGACACTCCTCAGCGTCAGGCGACCCGCTGCCGCTTTTCGACGTACATCGACCGATCCGCCGCCGCCAGCAAGCCGACTGCGGTGGTGCCGTCAGCCGGAAAGGCCGCCGTTCCGATCGATACCGAGATCGGACCTGCGGGATCGTCCGGATCCAGGAGCGTCCCGCCGATCCGCCGGGCGAGGGAGAGGGCGCCCACCTGATCGACGCTGGGCATCAGAAGTAGGAACTCGTCGCCACCCCAGCGGGTGGCCAGGTCGGTATCGCGAAGGTCGGAGCCCAGTACCGACGCCACCCGCTTCAGGACCGCGTCGCCCGCCGCATGGCCGCGGGCGTCGTTCACCTGCTTGAGGCCATCGACATCGAGCATGAGGACGGCGAAGGTCTCCGGGGCCGCGGCCGCCAGGCGCTGCTCGAGCGCCTGCTCGAAGGCGCGCCGGTTCGCGAGTCCGGTCAACGGATCGGTTCGAGCCGACGCGGCCAACCGCTCGATCAGTCGCGCGTTGAAGATCGAGACGGCGGCATGGTTCGCGAGAATCGTGAGCAAGCGCAGGTGGTCGCCGGTGTACTGGTTGATGCCCACCTTGACGTTGACGATGACCCCGATGAGGCGATCCTCGAAGATCACCGGCACCGCGAGCATCGACTCGTTGGTCTCGCTCGTCCCCGGGATGTGGATCGCCTTCGGGTGGCGCTCGGTATCGCCGACCAGCGCGCCCTGCTTGGTTTCCGCGACCCAACCGGTGAGGCCCTCGCCCACCTGGATCGCGAGCGTCTCCGCGGTCACGCCGTCGTACTCGGCGCGCTTGGTATCGCTGAAATACACGGGCCGCAGCGTGCGACCGTCCTCCTCGAGCAGGTAGATCCGGCACTGGTCGTAGGGCAGCAGGGTGGTGATCGCCCGACCGATCGTGTCGCAGATCTCGGGGACGCTCACCACGGTGGCGAGCCGGGCACCCAGTTGCTGGATGGCGTCGAGATGCTGCGTCCAGAAGTGGACGAAGGCCGGTTTGCGATCCTCGTGCAGGGCGCTCCCGGCGGTACCGCCGACGGTGACCTCGCCCGATTCGATGACCTGGAGGAGCGCCTCGGCGACGCTGGGATCGAACTGCCGGCCGGACTGCGCGTGGATTTCCTTGAGGATCCAGTCCCGCGGCCGCGCGCGTCGGTAGGGCCGGTCACTCGACATCGCCTGGAAGGCGTCGCAGGCATGAATGATGCGCGCCTCGATCGGGATCTTCCGGCCACTGAACCCATCGGGGTAGCCAGCCCCATCCCATCGTTCGTGCTCGGCCCGAACGATGGGGCGGATGCGGCCGAGGAAAGGAACCGAGGCGACGATCCGCTCACCGATAACCGGATGTTCTCGCATGATGGCCGCCTCGTCGTCGTCGAGCGGGCCGGGTTTGTTGAGGATGTAGCCGGGGACGCCGATCTTGCCGATGTCATGCAGCAGCGCGCTGTATTCCAGAAAGCGGAGGTCGTCATCCTGGAGGCCTAAACGGCGGCCGACTGACCGCGCCAGTGCGGCTGTCTCCCGCGAATGGGCTTCGGTATGGCGGTCCTTCGCATCCAGCGCGGCGGCGAGCGCGGCGATAGTGGCGAGGTAACTCTGTTCCAGTTCGTCCCGCTGTCGCTCGACCAGCCGGTTCTCCTTCCGCAACGCCGCCGCCACCATGGATGGGACGAAGGCGCAGACCACCATCGAGGGCAGCAGCACCAGTAGTGTCCGCGCGTAATACCCGTTCCAGCCTTGCAGCAGCAGTGGCAGGCTCGCCACGAGCGCGTTGAGCAGCAGGATGGCGACCGCCGCGCGGAATTCGAAGAGGGACGCGCTGAAGACGACGATCACCATCAGTAACGGCATCACGTGGGAGTGCACGCCACCAGTCGCCGCCAGGCAGACCGCATTGAGGAGGAGGCCGCCGAAGACCACCGGCAGAAAGCGTTCAGCGGGGAGCGCCGCCCACGGCCAGAACCAGGCGAGGAGTCCGGCGGCAGCGGCGGCCGCGGTGATGATCCATTCGATGCCGTAGTTGACCTGGACGCCGGGGCCGACGTAGTTGCTCGCCATCACAACTCCGCCCAGGCCCCAGAGTGAGAGGGCGGCCACGCGAAACGTCGCGCGGTGCAATCCCGGTCGACGCCCCGCCGTTCCCATGCTGGCGAATACAACGGGGCACCGAGAGGCTTCCGTCGTGGCCTTCCGGGCCGATAGGATGGCCGGGCATGTTCTGGACGTTCGTCGACGCGGCCGAGGTGGCCGATCGTCGGGTCGTCATCGCAGGCCCCCAGGGCCACCATCTGGCCCGCGTGCTTCGTGTTCGCCCCGGTGAGCGCGGCGTTGCCGTTTCCCACGGAACGGAATACGAGATCGAAGTCGTCGAGGTGGGCGGTGGGCACATCGTGGCTCGGATCGTCGGCGATCGACCGGTCCAGGGCGAGCCCGACATCGTCATCACACTCCTCCAGGCGGTGCTGCCGAACCCGGACCTCGATGCCGTGATCGAGGGCGGCACCGCGGTCGGGATCGGGCGCTTCATTGCCGTCCAGGCCGAACGATCGGTGGCACGGCCGGCGCCACAACGATTGGCGCGGTGGCAGGCGATCGCCGCCTCAGCGGCCGAGCAGAGCCATCGCGGTGCGGTGCCGGAGATTGTCGGTCCGGTCCGATTGGCCTCGGCGCTGCGGCAGGCGGGCGGCCCGAGGTTACTCGTGCTCGAGCCGTCCGGGTCACTACCGCTCGCACAGGCGATCGACGGATCGGACAGATACGCGATCGCGGTCGGCCCCGAGGGCGGCTGGACCGACGCCGAACTGTCCCTGATGCGCGAGCGGGGCGGCGTCATGGTCAACCTCGGCCCGCGCATCCTTCGCGCGCGGCTGGCTCCAGTGGTGGCCGCTGCTATCCTCGTCCAACAGCGATGAAGGTGTCGATCCAAACGCTCGGATGCAAGGTGAACTTCGCCGAAATGGCCGAGCTCGGCGACCGGCTGGCGCGCGCCGGCTTCACCGTATCGGACGGCGATGAACAAGCTGACATCTGCGTGATCAACAGCTGCACCGTCACCGCACAGGCCGACCGCAAGCTCCGGACCATGGTGCACGGCCTACGTCGCCGCCACCCGCAGGCGCAGCTGATCCTGACGGGGTGCCACGTCGACAATCCGAACCCGCGCGTATCCGCGGTTCCGAGCGTCGATGTCGCATTCACCAACAACCGGAAAGGAGAGATCTTCGATTACCTGACCTCGACGTTCTCGCCGGCCGCGGGCACCCGCGGATCGACGACGTTCGCGCGCTCTCGATTCTTCCTCAAAGTGCAGGACGGCTGCAATCACCGCTGCACCTACTGCATCGTGTGGCGCACCCGCGGCGTGTCGCAGAGCCAGGACGAGACCGCACTGATCGAGCGCGCGCAGCAGGCGGTCGCCGATGGCTATGGCGAGATCGTGCTGACCGGCGTCGACCTGGGCGCCTTCGGCCGCGACCGCGGCAACGCCTTCGCACCGTTCGTTGGGCGGCTGCTGGCGGCGATCGCCCCGGCACGGCTTCGTCTCAGCTCCATCAATGCCAACGACTTCACCCCCGAGCTGGTCGAGCTGGCCGCGTCGCCGCGATTCTGCCGGCACCTTCACATCCCACTGCAGTCCGGCAGCGACCGCGTACTCAAGCGCATGGGTCGCCTCTACCGGCGTCGCGACTACCTCGACCTGATCGCCGCCCTGAGAACGCATTCCCCCGACATCGCACTGACCACCGATGTGATCGTTGGCTTCCCCGGCGAGACCGACGCCGACTTCGCGGACACGCAGGCGGTGGCCGCCGACGCGGGGCTGACCGGCATGCACGTCTTCCGCTACTCGCCGCGCGCGGGAACCGCCGCGCCGCGCCTCGGCCTGCCGGTCGATGACCCAGTCAGCCGCGACCGGAGCCACCGGTTGCAGGCCCAGGCGGACACGCAGCGCCAGGCCTACGAGACACGCTTCATCGGTCGTGACCTCGAAGCCATCTGGGACCGGCGCCTCCCCTCCCGGGTGCGCGGCCTGACTGACAACTACATCACGGTGTATGCGCCCGAGCGCGGCCAGACGCTCGGCACCATCGCCCACGTGCGTCCACTGGCGCGCAGCGGCGACGGCTTGCTCTGCGCGTAAGCTTGGCCGGTGGCTGAGGAGTGCCTCTTCTGCAAGATCTTCGCGCGGGAGATTCCCGCAAAGGAGGTCTTCCGCGACGAAGAGATCGTCGCCTTTGACGATATCCGCCCGGTCGCCCCCACGCACGTGCTGGTGATTCCGAAGGAGCACATTCCCGGCGTCCACGACCTCACACCCGCGCATGCGACGATGCTCGCCCGCATGGTCCAGGTCGCCAACCGCATCGCGGACGAACGCAAGATCGATCGCGACGGCTACCGCCTGGTCTTCAACAAGGGGCCGCAGGCTGGCCAGACGGTCTATCACCTGCACGTGCACCTGCTCGGCGGACGCGCCATGGGTTGGCCGCCCGGCTAGACCGGATCGGACTCGTTTGTAAATCTTTTGCGACAACGCCGTCACAACGGCATGGCTGAACGGCCACGCGCGAAATAAGGGCCGTAATCGGACGGCGCTAGCGTGGGGCGCAGATGCGTTTCCCATCGTGGCCTGCTACCCCGCCACAGGATCCAGCGGACCGGGCCAAGCTGCATGAGCGGCTAACCAAGCTGACGACTGACGGGCGCTGGAGCCGCGACCCCCGCGAGTGCGCCGATCACGCCTGTTCCGACTGAGACGAACCCCGCAGCAGAGAACCCCGTCCCCGCCGCGCCGGCGGTGACGCCAGAACCCCTCGCGGTGGCGCCAATCAGCGCCGCGGTGGAACCCGTGGTCGCGCTGGTGCCAGACAGCGCTTCGGCCCCGGTCATCGCCGCGCCAATCAGCGTCCAGCCGGAATCGGTCCTGGTGGCAGCGGCGCCGAGCTTGCGTGACAAGAAGCGTCGCCGGCGCCGCCGCTTTGGATTCCTCCTGTTCTCCGCCGGGCTCATCGTGGTTTTCTTCGTGGCGCGCGCCATCCCCGGCGATTTGGAGATCGGCCCATTCCGGATCGACGCGACCGGAAGCGCGGGCGACTCGGCGAGCCTGTATTACTCGGACGATCCGCACGCGCCGTTCTGGCTGCTGGTCCCCACGTTCAACCTGCCACCGCGCTTCTTCGCGGCACGGCCGAACAGCAGTGCTCGACCGATCGTGGCCCTTGCGCCGTCCCCGAGCCATTCGCCGTCCGCAAGCGCCAGTGCGTCGGCGAGCGCGAGCCCGTCATCGGGCCCCTCGCCATCCGCAAGCCCAAGCGGCTCCGCCTCTCCAAGCGCCAGCCCGTCTGCGTCCCCCTCGTCCAGCCCGAGCGCCTCGCCGACCCCGACGGGGACGCCAACGCCGAGCCCGTCGCCCACGCCCACTCCGACGCCTACCCCGACGCCCACGCCCACACCAACCCCTACACCCACGCCAACTCCCACGCCGACGCCGACGCCCACCGCACCCTTTGCGATTGCCTCCGCTGGTGACTCCGCGTCCATCAACGTCAACCCATCAACCAAGTGCAAACTCGGAACGGTGACCTCAAACGGCAGCTTCCGACTGCAAGCCGGCGGCCCCGGTGGCACGGTGAACTACACCTGGATCTACAAGGACACCGACGCGAACGGCAATACCGTCGTGACGACGCACGCAGGTTCGCTGGTCGTCGCCGCGGGGGACGCCGCCCCCCACTCGATCACCGACTCGTACAGCCAGCCCAACTCAGCGGGCACGATGCAACTTGTGTTCACGTCCCCCTCGTACGCATCGCCGCAGCTGCAACAGTCGTGGACCTGCCGCCAGTAGCTATCACGTCGGATCAGGCTGCAGCCGGCGCCTTGTAGCGCGTGATGTTTCCCGGACCCGACCGCTTGGCCTCGAGCAGGGCTTCATCCGCGCGGGCGAGCAGCAACTCCGGGGTGGCGCCGTCCTGGGGAAAGACCGCGATGCCGATACCAAACGAGACCTGCACGTCGGTGCCGCGCAGCGTCTGTCCCATCGATCGGTAGATCTCCTGGATGCGGGTGGCGACGATATGGGCGCCCTCACCGTCCGCATCCGAGAGTAGCAGCACGAATTCGTCGCCGCCGAATCGGTATGGTTCGTCGCCAACGCGGACGGCGAAGCGAAGTAGGTTGGCGAGTTCCTTGAGCAGTTCGTTGCCGACCCCATGACCCAGATGGTCGTTGACTTCCTTGAACCCGTCGACATCCATCATCATCACCGCCATCCGCCGGCCGGTCCGCGCCGCGGGGCCCAACCAGGTTGGGAGCTGCTCCTGCAAGGCGCGCAGGTTGCGCAGGCCGGTGAGCTCGTCGACCCGGCTCATCCGCATCAGCCGGCGCCGCTCCTGTTCCCAGTTGCTCGTCAGCAGGGTCGCGTATCCATACATCACCAGGTGGGTGAGCCCGTTGATGATCAGCGCCGTTCCCGTTACCTCCGTGACGCCGACACTGACGATGGCGACCGCGGCCGCCACCGCGAGGGCCACTGACCGCGGCAGCAGCATCGCACCGCTGAGCACGATCAGGAAGTAGACCAACCGCAAATCAAAGTCGCCGCCGACCGATCGTTCGAGGTATGCGACAGCCGCCACGGCGGCCAGCAAGAGGGTGAGGCCGAGGACGCGGCGGACACCGAGCACATTGCGCATCGCCGGCTCCGCGATTTTCATGTGATTGTTACCTAGGCAGTAACGGGCT
>VBFX01000086.1 GCA_005889395.1 Chloroflexota bacterium | reverse complement strand
CGGCCATCGCGAATCGATCGAGCATGTCATCGGACATCACTTCGCCGGCGGGTCTCTCGGTTGTCGGATCGAGCCGGCCGACGATGTCCAGGTACATCGCCACGGCGGATCGCGCCAAACGACGAGCGGCCGCACCATCCTCGGCGACGACTGTCACCGCCCCGACGACAATCCCAACCTCTTCGGATGACCGGCCGGCGCGCTTGGAACCGAGGCCGATGAGTACGCGCATGCGCCGGACCATCGCGGGGTTGGCGCTGCCGCCGATCTTGACCTCATCGGCGATCTCCCCGGCGAGGGCTGCGGTCTTTGGTGACCATGTCCCGATCAGCAGCGGAACACGAGAGCGTTCGATCTCGAATTGCAGTGTGGTACCCGGCGCGACCGAAAAGATCTCGCCGCCATAGCCGCCCAGGTCGCGCGCCAAAAGGAGGCGCACGATCTCGGCCGCCTCGCGCAGTGCCCTCACCGGTCGCGCTGGTTGAATCCCGATCTTCTCGAGCCAGGCCCCTCGTGCCAGCCCGAGATACGCCCGTCCATTGGACGCGAAATCCAGCGCGGCGACCTGGCCGGCGATCTCGACCGGGTGCAGAGTGAAGGGATTCAGGCACGCCGGGCCGAGTCGAATGCGACTGGTGTTGAGCGCCGCTGCCATCAGGGGGACGATGGCGGGTTGGTACGTCAGGTCCGAGAAGACGGTCAGAACGTCGAAGCCGTACTGCTCCGCCAGTTTGGCGATCTTCGCGTACTCGTCGGCCGTCTTGTTGCCCTGAAGCCCGAGTCCAACTTCCCGTGGTCTCACGTGTGATCTTCGGTTCGAAGCGTGCGCTCGCCGATTCGCTCGATGCGCATTAGGACGCGCTCGTCTGGGTCGGGGCAGGCCACCAGGGTGTCGTGTTGGAGCCAGTCGTTATCCGCCAGCCGCCGCTGTACCGCCGGCAGCAGCGGCAGTATCGCCGAAAGCGCGTAGATGCAGAAATGGCCGCCGCCCGGAATCCGGATGTGGCTGCTTTGGGTCACCTCGAAAGAGTCGCCGGGTTTGAGCCCGCAGACGGAGCGTCCCTCGATTCGCTCGACGATCACCCGCAGGTCGAACAGTGAGAACTCGCCCATGGTGCTTACGTGGTCGACTGGCCCCAGTAGAAGCGACGACCGGCCGGGCGGATCTCCAGGTTCCATCTGAGCGCGCGCAGCTCCGCCTCGAGCTCATTGGGCTCATAGAAGACCTTGATCGCGCGGAACCGCCTGCCGTCTTCCAGCTCGCGGAGGACGGCCTCCCCCTCGAGTCGCTTTTCCATACGACGAGTCTCCTCCGTGCCGAGTTCGTCAATGAAGAAGACCCGGCCGTTCGCGGCGAGCGAGTCACCAACAATCCGCCAGAATGCGGCAAATCGGTCGTGGGGTACATGCGACAGCCAGAACGCGAAGAACACGAGGTCGTAGCGCCGATCAGGTCTCCACGAGAAGACGTCGGCCAAAACGTATCGCACATTGGCAGCGTTGACCCGCTCTCGATTGAGCGCCAGCATCTCCTCCGCGGCGTCGACGGCAGTCACGTACCTGGCATGCTGGGCGAGCCATTGCGTCCACCATCCGGTGCCGCACGCTAACTCGAGGACGGTGTCAAATGGACGGATCCTTTCGAGTGCCTCGAGCAGGGTGGCGATTTCCTTGAAGTCCTCGTCGGAAGGCCGTCCGGCAACGCTTCCGCCAATGCTGGCGTACCGTCCCAGTTGCCGCATGCCCTCGTCGTACTCGCTGGCGCGCGCTCGGTAGTAGGCGATCTGGTCAGCGATCAACGCGTCGCTGCCCGTCGGGCCGGCCACGTCAGCCGCGGTCACCAGTCCCGATCCGCCTGAACCTGGTCTTCGAGGCGGCCGCGGCAACTGCTACAGACGTAGGCCTCGTCGCCCTTCGACCGGCGATACTCGCCTTCGTCGAGGAACGCGTCGAGCACCCGGCCGCACAATTCGCACTCAACCTCGTGACCGGCGCAGTCCGTGCAGATTCGCTCTCCCGGATCGAACTCGCTGAAAGTGGCGGTGTTGACGCCGAGCCCCGCCACCCGCAGCAGGGCGATCATGCGACTGTCGAGCTCCATCTCCCCGACGTCGAGTGTGGAGATGCCGCAGTACTTACACGCGGCAGCAACGTGCTGACGTCGCAGCTCCAGGATCTCCTGGCCCACGTCCGCGAGGCTCGCCGCTGGAAGGGAAACGTTGTCGTCGGGACGCTCCGGGGTGGCATCGTCCGTCATCAAACTGGTCTTCTGCTTGAGGAACTCGCGGGCGTCGTCGGCCTCTTCCGAGGGCACGCTCACGGTCAGCGCTCCGGACATGTCGTAGCTGGGAGTGAAGACGGAAGGCGCATTTCCGCCCTGAACCCAGACGGCATAGCCGGCCACTTCCAAGGTGGTCCTGACCAGGTCCGCATCCATGGGAGACGGCGTCTGATAGATGGCCGTCCACTCGCGTTCCTTGGCGGCTGCCATGACTTCCGTACATTCTCCTCTCCGACCCGGTTTGGGATGCGGTTGCGTCAAGGGCAAACTCCTCTCTCTGAGTGAGTTGTAACCCAGGTGAGCATCTGGTTCGCGGCCGGCGCGGTGATAGCCCTGGTGCTGATTGCCGTCGTCGTACTCGGAACTCGCCGCCCACGCCACGCAGAAGACGAGCTGCAGCAACCACCGAGGCGGCCTGCTCCTACAGGAGCGCCCGGATCGTTCGATCCGTCGACGCTCAGGAAATGGCTGCTGTCCGCGAAGGCCCAGCGCAGGACCGGTATGTTGCGGCTGATCTCTGGCGGCCGAACCTGTTCACTCTATTTCCTCTTCGGCCACCTCTTTCATGTCACGAGCGACACCCTCACGGGTGAGCCTGCCCTTCAGGAGTGCCTAACGTGGCCAGACATCCAGTACACCTTCGACGCGAAGGCGAAACTGCCCACGGAGGAGACCATCACGCGGCCGCTCGACCAGATCCTGGCTTAGGAGACGGCTTCGGTATCCCGCGAGCCCATGCGCGCGGGCTCACCGCGGTCCTCGGTGTAGTCCCGGAGGACCTTCGACCGACTCGGGTGGCGCAGTTTGCGAAGTGCGGTCGCCTCGATCTGCCGGATCCTCTCGCGGGTCAGGCCCATGCGGCGACCGACCTCCTCGAGGGTGCGCGGCTCATCGTCGACCAGGCCGAAGCGCAGCTGAACCACCCGGCGCTCGCGCGGGCGCAGCGTGGCGAGGATGTCCTCGACCTCGTTGCGGAACATGGCCTCGCTGGCTGCCTCGAGCGGCGCGATGGCCTGTTTGTCTTCGACAAAATCTCCCAGGTGCGAATCCTCTTCCTCGCCAATCGGCGACTCGAGGGACACCGGCTGCTGCGAGATCTTCTTCAGCTCCTGGACCTTGTCGACCGTGATGCCCATGCCGTAGGCGAGCTCCTCTTCAGTCGGCTCGCGGCCGAGCTGCTCGAGCAGCGCCCGCGACACGCGCGCCAGCTGGTTGAGGGTGTCGACCATATGGACTGGGATGCGGATCGTGCGCGCCTGGTCCGCGATGGCGCGAGTGATCGCCTGGCGAATCCACCAGGTCGCGTAGGTCGAGAACTTGAAGCCGCGCTTGTAGTCGAACTTCTCGACGGCGCGCATCAACCCCAGGTTGCCTTCCTGGATCAAGTCGAGGAACGACAGCCCGCGGTTGAGGTACTTCTTGGCAACGGAAACCACCAAACGGAGGTTCGCTTCGGTCAGGTGATGGCGCGCCTCTTCAGAGCCCGCCTCCATCTCTTTGGCCAGCTCGACTTCTTGCTTGGCGGTCAGCAGGTTGACGCGGCCGATCTCCTTCAGGTACATCCGGACCGGGTCGTCGAGGGCCACCGAGCTGACCACCTCGACCTCGGTAAGGGTTTCCTCCTCGTCGGCGTCCTGCTCTGCCTCGCCGTCGGCGGTCACCGAGATCCCCATTTCCTGGAAGACCGCGGCCACGCGAACGAAGCCGTCGGCATTGCCCTCGATCGAGGGGAACGCCTTCATCACGTCGTCAGGGGCCAGGTAGCCTTGATCCTTCCCCTTGAGGATCAGCGCTTCCGCGCTCAATACCAGCGGATCGACTTGGACCCGCGCCTTTACCTTTGTCACCCGGGTTTTGTACCCATAGGATGACTTATTGAAGCTAGGTTCGTCTAGTGTTTCCTCAGTTCGTACGAGCGCGCTATAACCTTTCCCAATACTGCTCGCTGGCCGTTTCGCCATTTGTGGCTTTTTGCGGCTTCTTTGGCGCCAAAAGGCCGTCAGGCGGCCCTGTCGGCGGCGCCTGAGGGGTTCTCCCACTTCGCAAGCCAGGGGAGCACCTGGTCGGCAACCATAGGGCGGCTGATGAAGTAGCCCTGGGCGAGGTCGCAGCCGAGCGCGCTCAGCATGTCCCAGGTGCGCGCATCCTCCACGCCCTCGGCAACGCTCTCGAGCCGGAGGCTATGACCGAGCTCGACCGACGCCCGCACGATATTGGCTCGGTTCGCTTCCCCGGCCATCGCCGCGACGAAGGACTTGTCGATCTTGATCTCGTTGATCGGGAGCCGGTGCAGGTAGGCGAGGGAGGAATAGCCGGTGCCGAAGTCATCGACCGCGAGGCGCACGCCGAGCTCGCGGAGCTGGGACAAGGTCTTGATCGCCCGCTCGGGCTCGGTCATGATCAGGCTTTCCGTGATCTCGAGGACCAGCAAGGATGGCGGCGCTTGCGCGGCACGGACAAGTGTGGCGATCATCTCGGGGAACTCAGGGTCGACCAGGTCGCGCATCGATATGTTCACCGATACCGGGATACGGTGTCCGGCACGTTGCCAGGCGACCGACTGTTGCAGCGCCGAAACCAGCACCCACCTCGTCAGCGGCTTGATCAGCCGCGTCTTCTCAGCGAACGGCACAAACTCCATCGGTGGGACCAGCCCGCGCTGAGGATGTCGCCACCGTACCAACGCCTCGACGCCGGCGAGGCTCCGATCGCTAAGTCTCACCAGCGGCTGGAACTGAAGGAAGAGCTCATGGTCCCGCTGGAGCGCCTCGCGCAATTCAGCCATCAGGGCGAGACGGCTGGCCCCCTGCCGTTCGTGCTCCGGCGCATACCGCACGAAGGAGCCTCTCGGCTGCTTGGCAACGAACAGCGCGATATCCGCGCGGCGCAGCAGCGTGTCCGGGTCATCACCGTCATCGGGTGACATCGCGAGGCCGATGCTGACGGCGACGTCGAGGTGCTGGCCCTCCACCTCGAACGGACGCTCGAGGACTCCGAGCAGCCGCGCGGCCGTCAGCGTCGCCGCGGTCGCATCGGTTTTGGGCAGCAGGACCGCGAACTCGTCACCACCGAGCCGGGCGACCATATCTTCGGGGCGAATCTCGGAGCGAAGGCGCGGACCGACCTGTTCCAGCAAGCGATCACCGGCCTGGTGACCAAAGGTTTCATTGACTTCCTTGAAGTGGTCGAGGTCGAGAATGAGGACGGCAACCTGCTCGCGGGCGGCCCTGGCCGACTCCAACGCGTGCCCCAACCGGTCGGCCAGTTGGACGCGGTTCGGTAACCCGGTCAGGCCATCATAATTCCCGGCCTCGTCTATGTCGGGGCTGGCCTCGAGCAGTACCCACAGCTCCGAGCCGTCTTTTCGGCGGAATCGAAACTCGTGCTGGGCCTGGTATTCGTGCTGCCGGCGGTCGCGATTGGCCACGAAGGCCGCCTGAGCGTCCGGGTCCATGAAGGCGAGGACCGGTTTTCCCTGCATCTCTTCCGGCGCGTAGCTGAGCATGTCGGCCATGCGGCGATTGACAAACGTCGTCTCATTTTTGCTGTCGATGATCCAGACGCCTTCGAACGCGGTTTCGACGATGCGCCGATATCGCTCTTCGCTGGCCCGGAGTTCGAGTGCGGCTTGTTTCGCGCTGCTCATGTCGCGCGAGATGCCGGTGGTCGCGATCACCGTTCCGTGTTCATCGGTGAGCGGCGCAAGGCTGATGGAAACCTCGACCAGGCGACCATCCTTTCGCCGGCGGACCGTTTCGAGCTGCTCGACGGACTCACCC
>VBFX01000085.1 GCA_005889395.1 Chloroflexota bacterium | reverse complement strand
GGCGTTGATTTATGTCGGCGGTACGCCAGAGGTCGCCCCACTCACCGTGACGCTGACCAACCTGGTCGGCTCGCTCGGCCAGCACCGCGAGTACCTGACGGCCGCGGCCTTTGTGTCGATGGCCGTTCCGCTGATCGTCTTCTTCACCCTCCAGCGCTACTTCGTTCGAGGCATCCTGGCGGGTTCGGTCAAGGGCTAAAAGGCGGCGCTCAGCGCCGCGTGAGCACCGTGGCGAGCAGCGTCATGACGAGCAGGGCGGGGATGCCCAGCAGGACGATCGTGATCAACAGGAACAGGCTTTGCGTGTCCGACCCCGATCCCGTGTCCGCGGCGTTCGCACCGAGCACGGTCGGCGCGAGCGCGACCGCCTGAGCTGAGCCCTCGACTGGTGGTGGACCGGCAGTCGGCAGGCGGCTGCTCGTGGTCGAGTCGGCGGCGGCCACGGCCGGCGACGTCGGGGCGCTGGCGGGTGCGAAGGCGGTCGGGGCCGGCGTCGGTTGAGGGGTGGGTGGGGGTGTTGGCCGCGGTGTTGGTGGCGGCGTAGGTGGGGCCGTCGGCGGCGGAGCGGGGGTCGGCGTCGGCTTTGGCGTTGGGGTTGGCGACGATGACGGCGAAGGATGTGGCCGCGCGGCGTGAGCGGCCACGACCTGGGAGCCGGTGGTGACCTCTCCGAGCGAAGCGTAGGCGGCCAGCAGCAGCAACGCCGCCGCGAGCGTGAGCCCACGCTGGCGCAGGTCCATGCCCTTCCCTTGCCTCCTGCCGAGAATCTCTGCCCAACAGGATACCGAGCGTGATGGAAAAAGAACAGTCCGTGGCTTGGCCGGGCCCGCCTACCATTAACGAATGCCCGGCTCCGATCGCATCGCCGTCGTGACCGGCGCGAGCTCCGGCATCGGCGAGGCGACGGCGCGCGGCCTCCGCGAGGCCGGGTTCTTCGTGGTGCTCGGCGCTCGTCGCGAGGATCGCCTGATGGCGGTCGCCCGTGAGCTGCGGGGCCGAGGACTCCCCCTCGACGTCCGCGATCTGGCCAGCATCGACGCCTTCACGGCCGCCATCGCCGCCGAGTACGGCCAGGTCGAGATTCTGATCAACAATGCCGGCCTGGCGGCGGGCCTGCAACCGCTCGCCCAGGGCAACGACGACGATTGGGTGCAGATGATGGAAACGAACGTGCTCGGTCTGCTGCGCGTCACCCGGGCGATGCTCCCCTTGCTGCGGCGGGCCCCGCGCGCGCACATCGTCAACCTGGGATCGGTGGCCGGCTTCGAGGTTTATCCGGGCGGCGTGGGCTATACCGCCAGCAAGCACGCGGTGCGCGCCATCACCAAAACACTTCGCCTCGAACTCATGGGCGAGCCGATCCGGGTCACCGAGATCGAGCCGGGCATGGTGGAGACCGAATTCAGCCTGGTCCGATTCAAGGGGGACCGCGAGCGGGCGTCGAATGTCTACCAGGGAATGCAGCCACTCACCGGCGCGGACGTCGCCGATTGCATCGTGTGGGTGGTCACCCGGCCATCCCACGTGAACGTCGACGAGATGGTGGTCCGCCCGATCGCCCAGGCGACCGTGCGCGATGTCGCCCGCAAAAGCTAGCGCGCTCGCTGTATGCCTTATTCACAGACCTTCCACATATTCACAGGAGGCCAGGTCACCCAGCGACCACGATGGCCACACCGTCCCAAGAATTGACGCCGCGGCAGGCAACTGATATGATAGCCACGGTATCAAGTTACGTCATCGAGGTACCAGGGAGGTAAACATGGCAGTCGTTCATGAGCACGACGATGGCGACGGTGGCTCCAGTGCGGCGGTAGTGGCGATCTTCCTGATCGCCTTGATCGTCATCCTCGCGATCCTGTTCTATGGGTTTGCGGTGGCGCACTGGTTCGGGGTCGGCGGCGGCAACACGATCATCATCAACCCACCGTCCACCGCGCCGTCGATCGCGGCCTCGGCATCA
>VBFX01000084.1 GCA_005889395.1 Chloroflexota bacterium | reverse complement strand
CCGAGCCAGCACCAAGGAAAGAGGCCGGCCGGCGCCGGTCTTTTTTCATGTCGGCCGGACGCATGGGTGCGACGGTCCTGTAACAAATGGCGAAAGGTCCTGTACGGACAATCCCGTCATGCATCTCGCTGAACTCATCCGGCGGCGGCTTGCGCATGTGATCGACAACGAGCAGGGCCAGTCGATGGTCGAGTACGCCCTGATCCTGGTCCTGATCGCGGTGGTCGTGATCGTCGTGCTGATCCTGCTGGGCAACCAGGTCGCCAACGTCTTCTGCAACATCAGCGGCGCCATCGGGCAGTAAGCGTCGGCGTAGGCTCTTGCCATGCGCGGCGGCTGCAGCCTTGTGATCCTGGCCGGCGGCCTGAGCCGCCGCATGGGTCGCGACAAGGCCGCCCTGCCGGCGGGCGACGGGACGCTCATCGAGCACATCGCTCGCCGGCTCGCGCCGGTCGTCGAGGAGACGATCGTCGCCGGTGCATCAGGCCGGCATCACCTTCGCGGCACGACCATGGTCGACGATCGTTACCCCGGTCTGGGCCCGCTGGCCGGGATCCATGCCGGGCTGCTCGTGGCGCGCTCCCCACTCGTCTGGGTGGTCGGTTGTGATTTACCCGATGTCGATCCGGGGCTGGCCGCCCTGCTGTGCGGGCTGGCCGGTGAGGTTGACGCCGTCGTCCCGCGCCTCGACTCGGAGCCGCAGGGCGTCTGCGCCGTCTACGACCGCGGGTTGGCACCGCCTGGCTTACGACGCAACCGGCTTCGCCCTGAACGCGTCCAGCTGACGCGCCAGCTCACCCGGGTCCTGGGTCGGCGCCTGACAGACGAAATGTTCGCAGAGATAGGCGGTCGCCTTTCCATCGATTGCGCGCCGGTCGGCCAGCAGCGGGATTCCCGGGTCGCTCGCGCCGACGGCGAGCAGGTGATTGGGGAGGTAGCGCTCGCGAACGACGTCGAGCAGGCCGTCGGCCTGCGCGTCCCCCGGTGGCGCGATCACGGCCAGCTCCACGACCCGGCCGAGGTGGAAATCGAGTGCCGTCAGCAAGTGTCCGAACGCGAGGGGCGCCTTGGCCGCCGTCGGTGCCAGGCGCTCGAGCGCTGACCGCGCCCTATCGGTCCACGACGGCTCGCCGAGGAGCATGCCCGCGCGCAGCAGGACAGCGACAGCCAGCGAGGTGCCCGACGGGATGGCATTGTCGGTCACGTCCTGGGGTCTCACCACGAGTCGCTCCTGATCTTTCGCGGTATCGAAGAAGGCCGCGGCTTCCTCATCCCAGAATGCGGTCAGCATTTCGGCCACGAGGCTGCGGATTTCCTCGAGCCAGCGCGGATCGAAGGTCGCCTCGTAGACACTCAACAGCCCGTCGGCCACGGCCGCCTGGTCTTCGAGGAAGCCCGCCAGCGGCGCGCGTCCTTCTTTATAGCTGCGCCGCATGCGCCCGCCCTCTCGCATGCGCGAGAGCAGGAATCGGGCATTCGCCTCGGCGGCGATGACGAGGTCGCGCCGGTCGAGTACGCGTCCCGCGTCGGCGACCGCGCGCAGCATCAAGCCGTTCCATCCGGCGATCACCTTCTCATCGCGATGCGGCCGGGCACGCTGCGCCCGCGCCGCCATCAGCCGGTCGCGCGCCGCATCGAGCAGCTCGATTGCCTCCGGTGTCACGGGATGCAGGATGTTGCGACCCTCGAAATTCCCCGGGGCCGTGACATCGAAGGCGCCGGCCAGGGCGCGCGCCGCGTCGATGCCGAGCACCGCCTCGAGCTCCGCCGGCGTCCAGAGATAGAAGCGGCCTTCCTCGCCCTCGCTATCCGCGTCGAGGCTGGAGTAGAACGCCCCGTCCTCCGACGTCATCTCGCGCAGCACGAACGCCAGCGTTTCCTCGGTGACCCGTCGAAACGCCGGGTCATGGGTCAGCTGCCAGGCGTCGAGATACGCGTGCGCCAGCAGGGCGTTGTCGTAGAGCATCTTCTCGAAGTGCGGTACCAGCCAGCGCTCGTCGACGCTGTAACGGTGGAAGCCTCCCCCCAGCTGGTCGTAGATGCCGCCCGCCGCCATCGCACGCAGCGTCTGCCGTGCCATCTCCAGCGCGGCCGGCTGCCCCGTCCGCACATGGTGACGCAGGAGAACCTCGACGAGCATCGGTTGCGGAAACTTGGGGGCGCCGCCGAAGCCCGCGTGCGCCGCGTCGAAGTCGCGCGCGAGCTGCGCGGCGGCTTCGTCCAACAGCGCCGGCGCGAGTTCGCCTGCCGCCAGCGGCACGGACGGACGATGCAGAAAATCACGGACCTGGTTGGCTGTTTCCTCGACGTCGGCCGGCCGCCTGGCAAAGGCATCGGCCACCGCGGCCAGCACACGTTGGAACGCCGGCATCCCGAAACGATCGCTGGGCGGAAAGTAGGTGCCGGCGAAAAATGGCGTGCCGTCGGGTAGCAGGAACACGGTCATCGGCCAGCCGCCGGAGCCGGTCATGCCCTGCACGGCGCGCATGTAGACCTGGTCAAGGTCCGGCCGCTCTTCGCGATCCACCTTGATGGAGACGAAGTCGCGATTCATCAGCGCGGCGGTCTGCGGGTCTTCGAAGGACTCGCGGGCCATCACGTGACACCAGTGGCAGGCGCTGTAGCCGATGCTCAGCAGGATGGGCTTGTGTTCGGTGCGGGCGCGCTCCAGCGCCTGCGAGCCCCAGGGATACCAGTCGACCGGGTTGTTGGCATGCTCGAGCAGGTAGGGACTGGTCTCCTGCGCGAGCCGGTTTGCCATGGCCTCACTCTAGCGGCCCTCCGCCGAATGGCTGCCGTAATGGGCCAGATGGACTACCTGGTCGAAATGGACGCTCCTTAGGATGCTTGGCATGCGAGGGTTGCTCGCCGTCGCCGGCCGGCGCGGCCTCTCCGCGGGAACCCTGCTGATCGCGGCGGGCTGTCTTACCCTCTACCAGATGACCTCCCTGGTGCTCGGTCCCGCCGGGAGTCGCGTGCTGCATCTCTCGCTGGCGATCCCCGCCGTCGACGCCGACGATTTTTCCGAAGTGGCAACGCCCAGCGGCAGTCACACCCTTGGGATGGTGGTCGCCATTAGTCCGGCGCCGTCGCCAACGGCGTGGCGGCAGGAGCTGCGCCGGCCCGCGCCACCATCCCCCACTGCCACGCCGGCAACGGCGCCGGTCTTCGCCACCCCGCCAGCACTGTCCGTCCCGTCGGTACCGCCGGTACAACGCGGGCACGAGCATCTACCAAGGCACCACGACGCCGACTAACTATCATGACCCCGATGAGCGGGGGATTCGATTGGCTTGCTGTCGGTGACGCGGCGGAAGAACGCGCGGCGGCGAGCAGCCCGGGAATCCTGGGCGGTGGGGCGGCCCGGCTCGCGGCGCATGCCGCGGCGCTGCGGGCGCGCACCGCGCTCGTCGCCAAAGTTGGAGCCGATGAGGCAGGGCGCCGGGTGCGTGATGGGCTCGAACGGCTCAAAGTGGATCTTCGCTGGTTGCGCGAGACGCCGGGATTGCGCACCACCATCTGGCACCAGCCGGACGGCGAAGCCCAGGGGCGACGGGTCGAGCGCGGCGCCGACCTCGCGCTCCGGCTCGATGAGCTTCCGCCCAACTTTGTGAGGGCCGCGCTCACCGTGGTGTCCGGCTACGCGCTATCGGTCGAGCCCGCCCGGTCGGCGGCACTGGGGGCGCTGGCCGGGGCGCACGCTCGCGGAGGTCGCTCCGCGCTCCTGCTCGAGGCCGACCTCCTCTGGTGGACGAATGCCCGCATGACCCGCCGCGTCCTCGAGCCCGCGCTCGCCGCCGTGGACAGCGTGGCGCTGCAGGCGGCGGACGCTGAAGTCCTGTTCGGCTCGGTGGACAGCCGCGAGGCGCTGCGATTACTGGCCGGCCTGGGGCCTCGCCTCGTCTACCTGGCGGAGCCGGACGGCAGCGTGTGGCTTCGTGAGGGCGGCCGCGTCCATTGGTGTCCGGCCGGCCAGAGTGAGGATGCGCCGCGCGATCGCTACGCGGGCCCGGCGGCGTTCTGGGTCGCGCTGGCGAAGCGGTCGGCGCCCAGGAAAGCCGCCGCGGATTCCATCCGTTACGCCCAATCGGTTCGGCGAGCCGGTGCGCCCCGCCAACCGCAGGGTCCCCTACCCGCGGCGCCGAAGGGCAGGGAGGAGCTGTCCCGACTGTAACGTCCCCATGGCGCCGGTGGCGCAGCCCGGCGACGCCGGGTTGGTGCCGCCCGCCGGTCCCGTTGCTCTTCCGTGGGGGCATCGTGGCGCCGCTGGCTGGTCACCGCCGTGGCGTGCGCGGTCCTCTTGCCGTCCGCTGCCGCACTTCCGTCGCGGCCCCATCCCGAGTTGAGCGTGTCCTTCGTGGTCGAGCCGGCCGCGCTCGACGCGCCGGCTAGCCCTTCGCCAGCGCCGACAGATGGGGCTGGATCCGCGACCACGCGATAGCATGGCTCGGGATCCCCGCCTGGCTTAAGTAGCGGTCGCGCAGGCCGCTCACATCCGGATACCCGTGGACGTAATAGATGGCTCGAATGCCGGCGCTGATGAGCAGTTTTACGCATTCGATGCAGGGAAAGTTGGTGCAGAAGATGTCGGCCCCCGCCGTCGAGGAGCCGCGATAGGCGCTCTGCGCCAGCGCGTTGGCCTCGGCGTGCGCGCAGTATTTGAGCGAGAGATCCGCGCCGCTGACGCCCCCGACGCAGGGACAGGGACGAGGAAACTCCTCCGGGTGCCAGGTGCCCTTGGGGGTGCCGTTATAGCCGGTCGCGATCACCTGCGAGTCGCGCACGATGACGCAGCCGACTTTTCGACTGAGGCAGGTCGATCGTAGCGCCGCGGCAAAGGCCAGAATCATCGCGTAGGAGCCTTTATCCGGGCGACCCTGCTCTTTGATGGCGTGTGATTCGACCGCGTCAGGGTTGGGGGCGGCCCGGCGGGCGCGGCGCGCCGCTGGCCGGGAGGGCCGGGAGGTCACCGCTCGATGTTAACTTGCCTTGAGGATCCGGGTGATCGTGGTCCCGCAGTGCGCGCAGGTGCCGATCCGCGCCCAGTGTCCCGACCGCAGCGCCGTGCTGGTGGCGCTCAGGTCCACCGCGCAATGGCACTGGTAGCAGAAGGTCAACTGGGCCGGGGTGCGGTACGCATGCGGAACCGCCGGAGAGCCGAAACGGAGCGAGAGGACATTTCCTGGCTCGTGCATCTCTCTAATCCTCGTAACGTCCAGTATTCCTCCGCTTGTTCGGGATTCGCCGCCACGATTCCGTAACGCTTTCTCATCCCGCTTCGACGGTTACGATGCGCCTTTCAACCGGGGCGACTTGACGGCGTGAGCGGCGGCCACGCCTAATAGAGATGGGAGGTCGGGGCGCGCAGGGGCGCGCCTCGGGTTGGAAGCATGAATCACTCGGGTGCCACCGGTGTGCCGCGCCGTGGCGGCCTACGGCGTGCGCATTGGGTCGTGCTCGCAGGGATCGTGCTCTGCCTCGTGCTGGTGGGCGGCGTGCTGCTCTACCTGTCGCCGGTGCTGGCGCTACTCGACAACCACGATCTCTCGCCCGGCAAGCCGCTGGCGACGCCGGCCGCGACACCGCCGCCGCTCGATTCCAAGCAGCGCGTCAACATTCTTCTGCTGGGGAGCGACAACGACCAGAAGTTCGCGCAGGACGCGGTCCTCTCGCAGACGATGATCGTGGTATCCATCGACCCGGCGAAGCGCCAGGTCACGCTCCTCTCGCTGCCCCGCGACCTGTGGGTGGCGATCCCGGGACACGCGAGGGCCAAGATCGACCTGGCGTACGCGGAGGGCGGCGCGCCGCTGGCACGGGCCACCGTGGAGAAAGCCTTTCGCATTCCCATTCACTACTACGCCTGGATCGGCCTCAACGGGCTGGTGAAGGTCGTGGACCGCCTGGGTGGGGTCGACGTCGATGTCCTGCACCCCGTGCTCGACGACAACTATCCGAACGACTTCAGCAACAGTGGCTATGGGACGGAGCGCGTCTACCTCGCCGCCGGTCCGCAGCACCTCGACGGCCGGCATACCCTGCAGTACGTTCGCTCGCGCCACGGCGACCTGTTGAGCGACTTCGGTCGATCCGTACGCCAGCAGCAGGTGCTGCTTGCCATGCAGCAGCGGACGGCCGGGATGGACCTGGTGACGGCCCTTCCTTCCTTTGCGCGCGACCTCAACGGCCGCGTCAAGACGGACCTCGACCTGCTGCGCCTGACTCAGCTCATGCTATTCATGCGAGGCCTGCGCGCCGGTGACGTGCGCCAGGCCTTTATCACGCCCTTCGTGCGCGACGCGGTCTCGCCGGATGGCCAGCAAATCCTGACGGCCGATTGGCCGGCGGTCAACGCCTATCTGCGCCAGCGCGCAGAGCGCGGCGCCGCCGCGCGATCCTGGCAAGGTTGTCCTGCCCGTCAAACAGGTCGACGTTCCCGGACGGCTCTACGCCACCAAGGGGCGGACGCTGTACCGCTTCTCCGGCACCCACGTGACAAAGCTCTTGGCGGGCATCAAGGTGAAAGACCCGGCCGTGGACGGCAACGGCGCGCAGCTCGCGTTTGCCCAGCTGCAGGAGCAGAGCTCGACGATCGACATTTGCGATGCCCGCGGCCGCAACCTGGAATCGATCACGCCCGCGGCCGGGCCCGAGGGCAGGCTCTGGGCGTTCGCGCCCCACTACTCCGACGATGGCCAGCAGATCGTGTACCTCACCGATCGCCTAAAGCAGCCGTCAAATCCGCAGAACCTGCAGCCCAACGACCTCGCTGTCTTCGGCCAGGATCTCGCCGGCGGCCCGGCGCGGCGGCTGGTCGTGCCGGTCCCCTACACCGGGGGCGACAGCGATCCGGCGTTGCGTCCGGGAGCCAACGAGCAGCTGCTCTATACAACCTATCTCTATGGCGGCGCACCGCCCGAGCCCGTGGCGCGCCTGACCTGGATGTCGTTACGGACGGGTGTGCGCGTCTACCTGTCGCCGGACGGCGCCCGCAATTTCGAGTCGGCCTTCTCACCGGACGGGCACTTCGTCGTGTTCGTGCGCGCCGACGCCGGGAGCGACGACCTCTATGTCATGCCCCTCGCGGCGAGCTTTAGCCGCGAGCCGCGACCGGCGCCGAGCGACACGGCGTCGCTGCTCCAGGCCGGCACCGTTTCACAGCCGGTCTGGGCACCGGATGGCAGCGCGATCGCCTACCTGATGCTCGTCAAGGGGAGCTTCGACCTCTTCATCCTCCCGATTGCCACCGACCCTGCCGGCGCCATCCATGCGACCGGCCCGGCGAGGGCCGTGACCCACGGGAGCTTCCTCGACGCCGACTCACGGCTCGCCTGGTCACCGTAAGGGGTTCAGCGAGCCCGCAGGGCGAGCCGCCCTTTCGGGCGGATGAGGGCGGGCGCGGCTGGACGGCGCACCCGCCCGGTTAAGTCGCTGTGTAACCTGGCTAAGCGCGGGTGGGCTGTGCAGTCGGACGCGCGACGCGCGTTTCCTGGGGGCCGCCGGCCTTTTCCCAGATCTGGTCGACCTTGTCGATCAGGTCGAGGAATTTCTGGGCGTCGTTGAGGTCCACCGAGGCCTTCACCTTCGACCCCTGGCTGACGGCGGTCTTTAGCGCATCCTTGAGTTCGGGGAACTTGGCGTCGTGCTTCTCGGGCTTGTACCAGTCGCTCCAGAGAACGTCGAGGTGATGCTTGGCCAGCTCGGCCCGCTCCTCTTTGATGATGATCGCCCGCTGCCGGTAGACCTCGTCCTTCGAGTCGTTGTATTTCTTGATGATGTTGTAGACGGACTCCGCCTCGATGCGCGCCTGCTCGGGGTCGTAGATCCCGCAGGGAAGATCGCAATGGGCCTCAACCGTGCGGCTGGGGCGGATCCACTCCATCACATTCATGGTGCCAATTCCTCCTATAGGATGAATCGCTGATTCGTAAATCAGTCTACCCGCTGCGCGTCAATGGGGAGAGCATGGCACCGCGATTACCATCCGGCGCGCTGGTGGTCGCCCGCGCCATCGACGGCCGCACGCGCTTGCGCGTCGGTGATGTCGTCGTCGTGCGCCGCCCCGACCGGCCCGAGCTGGAAATCATCAAGCGCATCACGGCGATCGACGCCGCCGGCGCGATCTTCCTGGCGGGCGACAATCCCGACGCCAGCACCGACTCGCGGCAGTTTGGGCCGGTCACGCGGGCGCACATCCTGGCGCGGGTCCGCTGGCGCTACTGGCCGCTGCCGCCGGCTCGCCTTTAGAGCGGCCCGGCGAGCGCGCGGGCGGCACGCTCCAACCGGTTGAGGACGGTGTCCTTGCCGAGGCGGCTGATCGACTCGATCAACGGCGGCGTAACCGTGCGACCGGTGACCGCGACCCGCAACGTCATGAACAGGTCGCGGGAGGACCAGCCCAGGCGCTCCGCCAGGGCGCGAAGCCCCGCCTCGATCGATTCGGGCGTCCAGTCGGTCAGCCCCTGGAGCGCGGCGGCGGCGCTGGTCAGGGCGGTAGCGGTGGCAGCGGGCTCGCGACCTTTGGCGATCAGCTGCTCCGGACGATGGGTGTCGGGGTCCTCGAAGAAAAAGCGCAACATCTCGGGCGCGTCGTTCAGGGTGCGCAACCGCTCCTGCACCAGCGGAATCAAGGGCGTCAGCGCCGGCACCGGGACGCCGGGCATTTTCGAGGCGACGCGCGTGGCCAGTTCGTCGGGGGTCAGCCGTCGGATGAACTGGCCGTTGAGCCAGTCGAGCCGCTCGAGGTTCGCGACCGCCGGGCTGGCCTGGATCTTGCTGAGGTCGAAGGCCTGGATCAGCTGTTCCATGGTGAAGATATCCTGGTCGGTGCCCGGCGACCAGCCAAGGAAGGCGATGAAGTTGTCGACCGCTTGGGGCAGATAGCCGGCTTCGCGGTACTCGAGCACATCCTTGGCGCCGTGGCGCTTGGCCAGCGGCTTCTTGTCGGGGCCGAGCACGAGCGGAAGATGGGCGAAGGCCGGCGGTAGCCAGTTGAACGCCTGGAAAAGCAACAGGTGCTTGGGCGACGAGGGCAGCCAGCCGTCGCCGCGGATGATGTGGCTGATGCGCATCGCGTGATCGTCCACGGCGAAGGCGAGGTGATAGGTGGGGAAGCCATCCGACTTGAGGAGGACATGGTCGTCGAGCGTGTCATTGCGAAAGGTGACGGTGCCCATCACCAGGTCCTGGAGCGTCGTCGTTCCTCCGGTGGGGATCGCCTGGCGCACGACGAAGCGCTCACCGGTGGCGGCGCGCCGATCCGATTCCGCGCGCGGGATCGACCGGCAGCGGCGATCGTACCGTTCCGGCTCGTGCCGGGCCCGCTGCTCGGCCCGCATCTGCTCGAGCCGCTGCGGGGTGCAGAAGCAGCGATAGGCGCCCCCCGATTCCAGCAGCCCGTTGGCGGCCTGCTGGTAGATCGCTTTGCGTTCTGACTGGATCAGTGGGGTCTCATCCCAGGTCAGGCCCAGCCACTGCAAGCCTTCCTCGATCTGCTCCTGGCTGCCGGGCTTCAGGCGTGCCCGGTCGGTGTCTTCGATGCGCAGCAGGAACTGCCCGCTTTTCTGGCGGGCGAACAGGTAGTTGAAGAGCGCGGTCCGCGCGCCGCCAAGGTGCAGGGCGCCGGTCGGGCTCGGCGCGTAGCGGACACGGACGGGCTCGTACACCTGGGCCACGGGTCCATCGTACTCAGCGGAAAATCGCGGTCCCTCCGTCACACCCTCGATGCCTCGCTACGCGCTCGGCTGCATCAAGGACCCTTACGACCATCGGGATTTGAGCATGGCGACGTTCCTGCGCGCGCTGCCCCTCGCCGAGGAGGTCGACCATTCACCGGCGCTGCCGCCGGTCTTCGACCAGGGCCCGGCCGGCACCTGCGTCGCCTGCGCCACGGCCTACTACGACAAGACGTTCCAGAAAGGTCTCGAGCGTCACTGGGCATTGAACGATCCGGCGCACCAGTTCTCGCCGCTGTACATCTACAGCCAGCGGCGCGAGCGGCCCGATGATGCGGGGATGACGATCCGCGAAGCGATGAAGATCATCCAGGACCAGGGGGTCTGCAGCCTCGCGTGTATGCCCTATGCCGTCGAGCGCATCAACGTGCCACCCACGCCGGAGCAGCGAAAAGCCGCGTTGCCCTACCGGGCGAAGAGCTATGCGCGGCTCACCCGCATCGTTGAGATGGAGGCCTACCTGACGACGAACTGCTTCATCGCCGGCGTGATGGTGCACGAGCCGTTCATGGATGCACCCGGCGGCGTCATTCCGATGCCGAAGCCGGGGGCCGAATTCCTCGGCGGCCATGCGATCTGCATCGTCGGCTTCGACCGGCGCAACCGCATGTTCAAGTTTGCCAACAGCTGGGGGAGCCAGTGGGGCGATCGCGGCTTCGGTCATATCGGCTACGCGACGCTGCAGGCGCTCCTCATGGATGCCTGGGGTATGGTCAACGCGCCCGGGGGCGACTGACCCAACGCGCGTTAGGGGTCGTGATAGACGCCGACAATGCCGGCTCGTCCCACCAGCACATAGACGCGGTCGGTCGTCGGATCGACGGCCACGCTCTTTGCGATCGGGCCGGTTCCGACCACGCCCAGCGGCTTGAGCGCGGCCCCATCGACCACCGATAGGTTCTTGCTGCCGCCGTTCGCCGCGTAGACATGGTGGTTATGGCGGTTGAAGGCGAGCTGATCGGTTCCGAATCCGATGTCCACCACGCCGAGGCAGCGGTCGAGGAGGGTATCGATGACGTTGAGCTCGCGATTGTTTCCGGGCCGGCTCGCGATGTAGAGCCGTTGCTGGTCCGGATCGTAGGCCACGCCGGTTGGGATCGCGATGTCGCACCCCTTGAAGGTCGTGGTGATCTGCCGGGACTTGACGTCGATGACGATGACCTCGTCCTTGTCATTGATCGCGAGGAATACGCGACCCTGCGTCGGGTCGACATCCATCAACTCCGGGCTGCCCGGAAGATCGATGGTCGCGACCGCCGTGTAGGTATGCGGATCGATCAGCTTCACGGTGTTCGATGAAGCCAGGGCCACGACGACGAGATCGTTGAGTGGGTCGTATGCGATCGCGTCGGGCTGCGGGCCGGTATCGATCAGCTTCACGATCTTCCGTTGGGCGACGTCGACGACAGCGACCATTCCGTCAGCCGGATCGGAGGTCATCACGATGTTGGGATCGGCCGTCAAGGCTACGGCGTGAACCTTGAACAGTCCCGAGACGCTGCCGCTCACTTTGTTCGTCTTGACGTCGATGATGTCGATAGCGTCCATGCTCGAGTGGGACACGTAGAGACGTCCGACGCGTGAGTCGAGCGTCAGGAGGTCAAAGGAGGGTTGGGTCGTGTCCTTGGGTAGCTGGATGTTGGCCAGGGGGGTGAGGGGCACGTGCGGTACGAGTGCGTCCGCTCCGCAGCCGCTTAGCAACAATCCCGCGGCGAGGGCCAGGACCAGGCGGTGGGTTCGGATCAGGCTATCTTATCGGAGGACCCCGGTTCAAAAGGCGACGGCTGCGCTATCAGCTTTATGGATCTAGTTGTTGACACCACTCGATCTCAAGGCGCATGATCAACTAAACGGGGCTTTGCCCGAGCGTTACAGATGCTTAACGCATAGTCCGCGGGGAGAAAAAGGTCGCTGGAGGGAAAAGACAAGTGGCCGACACATCAGTAGCTATTGGCGCGCCCACAATTGACGACGGCGAAGTTCTCATATCGAGGTCTAGCTGGCCGCTAAGGCTTTCGGGCCTCCTATTCGCGGGTTTGCTGGTGGTCGGCCGAGCCGCAAGCGGCGGCCAGATCGTGTGGCTCCCTGCTTACCATGCCGATCCCACGCCACTCATCGTGGTGATCAATCAGCCGAAGCCGGGCACGCCTCCAGCCCTGCCAAAATCGCTCCCCGGCAATCCCGCGGCCGCGATCAGCAAGAAGAGCGCCGCCGCTGAAGTCATCACCTTCTCCCCGGGCAAGAACAGCAGCAGTGGCGATGGACTCGCCCTCCCCGACGCCACGGATTCAGCGAATACGGCAACCGGGTCCGCCGCTGGCGAAACCGGGCATTCCGACGCCCCCGGTTCGGGCGGCAGCGTCGGGTCAGCTGGCATCGAAACCGGAATTTCGGACATCCAGGGCTCGAGCGGGACGCAGGGAACCGGTGGGAACGAATCCGGCAACTCTGATGTCCAGGGGTCTAGCGGCAGCCAGGGAACGGCCGGGAACGAATCCGGTATTTCGGATCACCAGGGATCGGGTGGCAGCCAGGGCACGGCGGCCGGTGAAACCGGGCAATCTGACATTCCGGGATCCGCGGGCAGCCAGGGGACAATCGGTAACGAAACCGGTCAGTCCGACATTCAAGGATCCACCGGCAGCCAGGGGACGGCGGGCCAGGAAACGGGTCAGTCTGATATCCAGGGGTCTAGCGGCAGCCAGGGAACGGCCGGGAACGAATCCGGTATTTCGGATCACCAGGGATCGGGTGGCAGCCAGGGCACGGCGGCCGGTGAAACCGGGCAATCTGACATTCCGGGATCCGCGGGCAGCCAGGGGACAATCGGTAACGAAACCGGTCAGTCCGACATTCAAGGATCCACCGGCAGCCAGGGGACGGCGGGCCAGGAAACGGGTCAGTCTGATATCCAGGGGTCAACCGGCAGCCAGGGCACGGCCGGTGCCGAGACGGGACAGTCTGACGTCCAGGGCTCAGGCGGGAGTGTTGGGACGGCCGGTGCGGAAACCGGATCGTCGGATGTGCAGGGTTCGACGGGAAGTGCTGGCACGGCGGGCGCCGAGACCGGCAGTTCAGACGTGCAGGGATCGACCGGGAGTCAGGGCACGGCGGGTGCCGAAACCGGACACTCGGACGTACAGGGCTCGACGGGGAGCCAGGGCACGGCTGGGAACGAGAGCGGAATTTCGGATGTCCAGGGCTCGACCGGCAGTCAGGGTACGGCCGGCAACGAAACCGGTGGATCCGATGTGCAGGGCTCAACCGGCAGCGTCGGAACGGCCGGTAACGAGACCGGAGCCT
>VBFX01000161.1 GCA_005889395.1 Chloroflexota bacterium | reverse complement strand
GTCCCCGGCAGCGCCGCCCGGGAGCTCGAATTCGGTGATCATTCGGGGCAGCACGACCACGGGATCGGCGCCGGGTCGTAGGAATGCCCCCGCCACCCAGCCGTGACGGTAGGCCACGTTGCCGAAGGAGGGTTCCCGGCGCGGGATGCCGGTCAGGTACTCGAGGTCGCCGGAGATCGGCAGGAAGAGGAGGTCGATGCCGGCCTGCCGCATCCGGTCCCCAACGCTCGCCCGACGCCGCGCGTAGTCGAACATCAAGACATTTTCGGGCTTGGCCGGCCGCATACTGCTGCGCTAGAGTAGGCGTATGCGGGGGAGGACGTTCGCACCCGTCCTGGCTGGGCTGGCCGTGCTCCTGGCCGCCTGCGGTAGCTCCACGAGCGGGAACAGCCCCACCACCGGATCCACCCTCGTCTTCGGAGCCGCAGTCTCACTGACCGGGGCGCAGTCCAAGGAAGGCGGACTGACCAAGCAAGGCTACGATCTCTGGCTCGACTGGATCAACGCGCGCGGCGGCATCGTCGTCAATAACGTCAAGCATCCGGTCGCGATCAAGTACGAGGACGATCAGAGCAACGCCAACCTCTCGGCCACCCTGGTCCAAAAGCTGATCACCGACGAGAAGGCGAACTTCATCCTCGGGCCATACGGCAGCGCGGCCACGGCAAGCGATGCCATCGTCGCGGAGCGGAACAGCATCCCCATGGTCGAGGCGAACGGCGCCGCCCAGTCGATCTTCAGCAAGGGCTACAAGTTCACCTTCGGAGTCCTCTCTCCGGCCAACAAATACCTCACCGGCGTCATCGACATGGCGGCGACCCCGAACCCGAAGCCGACCACGAGCGCCATGTTGACCGCCAACGATAACTTCTCCGTCGAGGTGGCGAAGGCGGTCGAAGACTACGCGCCATCGAAGGGCATGCAGGTCGTCTTTACCAAGCAATACCCGGCGGCGGCGCCCGATGTCAGCGGGCTGATCAGCCAGGCGAAGCAGAAAAACCCGGACATCGTCATGAACTCCGGCCACCTGGCCGAGTCGATCGCCATCAACAAGGCGGCCAAGCAGCTGGGCCTGGACGCCAAGATCTTCGCCTACTCGGTCGGGCCATCCACCCCCGACTTCATCAGCGCGCTCGGTGCGGACGCGAACTACGTCTATGACGGATCGCAGTGGACCCCGCAGGTCAAATACAAGCCGACGTTCTACCTCTCCGTCGCGGAATACGTCAAGGCCTATAAGGCCAAGTTCAGTAGCAGCGACGATCCCGACTACCACGTTGCCGAGTCGACGGCAGCGTGCCTGGCTTTTCAAAAGGCGATCGAGAACGCCGGGTCCCTCGATCCGAGCAAGGTGCGCGACGCGCTGGCCAGCCTGGATGTGATGACCTTCTTCGGCCAGATCAAGTTCGACAGCCGCGGCATCAACACCTTCAAGCCGATGGTCGTCGAACAGATCCAGAACGGGACCCACTACACGGTCTATCCCGGCGACGTAGCGAACGGCGCGCCGAAGTATCCGACACCGTCCTGGAGCTCGCGCTAGGACAGAGGTCCTCGACGCCGAACTGATCTCGTGAGCCAATTCACGCAGCAGGTCATCCTCGGCCTCCTGCTCGGCGGAGTCTATGTCGCGGTGGCGCTGGGGTTCAGCCTCGTTTGGGGCATCCTCAACATCGTCAATCTGGCGCACGGCGCCCTGGTTATCATCGGCGCGTACATCACCTGGGTGCTCTTCACCCGCCTTCACATCGATCCATTCTTGAGCCTTCCGGTCGACGCGCTGGCGCTTTTCGTGATCGGCTACGCGCTGCAGCGCGGTGTCATCAACCGGGTGATCCGGGCACCGCTCCTCTTCACCTTCCTGCTGACGTTCGGCATCAACCTGGTGATCGTCAGCCTGCTCTTGCTGATCTTCACGGGCGATTTTCGCTCGGTCACTCCCGCTTATTCCGGCAGCGGGCTGCACCTCGGTAGCATCGTCATCCCTTACATCCGCCTCGGAGGTTTGGCCGCAGCCCTCCTGCTGGCGGGAATCTTGTGGGTCGTCCTGAACCGTACGAGGAGCGGCACGGCCATCCTGGCCGTGGGGGCCGACCGCGACGCCGCGCAGCTGGTGGGCGTCGACCTTCGTCACATGTACGCGTTGACCTTCGCCATCGGTGCGGCCTTTGCCGGTGTCGCAGGCGGAATCATCAGCACCTTCCAATCAATCACGCCGACGGCCGGCGATCCCTACACGCTGCAGGCCTTTGTCGTGGTCATCCTGGGCGGGCTGGGTCGTGTCAGCGCCACCGTCGCGGGCGGGTTAGCCTTTGGACTCATCGAGGTGCTGGGCCAGAGCGCTCCCGGCCTCAGCTCCAGCTATGCCAACGCGATCGCATTCGTGGTGCTCGTGGTGGTGCTGGTCGTGCGCCCCCGCGGTCTGCTCGGCCGGCTGGCATGAGCGTCCGGCGGGCTACCTACCTTGTCGCGGGTCTCGCTCTCGCGTTCCTGGTGCTGGCGCCGCTGACCTCAATCGATGCCGCCCAGCAGGCCGGTCTGCCGCTGCTGACGGATAAGTTGTGGTTCCGCATTGCGACCACCGTGGCGATGTTTGTCGTGATGGCGTCCGCCTGGAACATCATCGGCGGCCTCACCGGCTATGCCAGCTTCGGCAACGTCGCGTTCTTCGGGCTGGGCGCCTACACCGCCGGGGTGGTGGTCACCAACCTCAACCTGCCCTTCGCCCTGGCGCTGGTGCTGGCGCCCCTCGTTGCCGCGGCCTTCGCGGTGATCGTCGGCATCCCGCTGCTACGGTTACGCGGTCACTATTTCGCCGTCGCGACGCTCGGCGTCGGCGTCGCCGTCGGTGAAGTCGTCAACAATATCGAGCCCCTGGGGGCGGCGACCGGCCTCTTCCTCCCCATCATCCGCTCCGACCTCCTCTTCTTCTACCTGATGCTCGGCGCCGCCCTCCTGGCGGTGCTCACCACCTGGGTCATCCTCCGCACCCGGTTCGGCTACGGCCTGCTGGCGATTCGTGAGAACGAGGAGGCCGCCGCCGTCATCGGGGTCAACACGACCTTCTACAAGGTGGCGGCGTTTTGCATCGCGGCGGCGCTCACCGGGATCGCGGGCGCGATCTTCGCCCAGTGGAACAGCTTCATCAACCAGGACAACGCTTTCGCCATCTCGGACAACGTCCAGATGATCCTGATGGCCGTCATCGGCGGGACGGGCACGGTCCTCGGGCCGGTCGCCGGGGCGATCTCGCTCGAGTTGATCATCCAGACGCTGGCCGGCGGAGGCTCGGGCTCGGTATTCTCTCAGATCGGCCTGGGCGTCCTGCTCGCCGTCTGCGTCATCTTCATTCCGCGTGGCGTGATCGACTTCTTCGGCGGCCGAAGCAGGCTCTCGCTCCGGTATTTCCGTCAAACCTTGCGCGAGACCAGCGTATGAGTCTGCTCGCGATACGCGACGTCAGCAAGCGCTTCGGTGGCGTCAACGCGCTCGCCGGTGTCACCTTCGAGGTCGAGCAGGGCGACATCCTGGGCATCATCGGGCCGAACGGCGCGGGCAAGACCACGTTGCTCAACTGCATCAGCGGGCTCTATCGCCCGGACGCAGGCGACATCCGCTGGGAGACCACCTCGATCCGCGGCCTGGCTCCCTACCGGATCGCGCGGCTGGGGATCGGGCGGACCTTCCAGATCGTCCGGCCGTTCCCTTCGATGACGGTGCGCGAGAACACCGCGATGGGCGCGCTCTTCGGCCGGCCCGGCGCTCGGCTCCAGCCCGGCGCCGCGTTGAACGAGGCCGATATGGTGCTCGACGTGGTGGGCCTGGGCGAGAAGCGCCATTACCCGGTGCTGCGGTTGACGGTCCCCGACCGCAAGCGCCTCGAGGTCGCCCGGGCGCTCGCCATGCGCCCCCGGCTCCTGTTGCTCGACGAGGTGATGGCCGGGCTCAACCAGGTCGAGATCGAACAGGCGCTGGAGATGGTCCGGCGTGTCCGCGATAGCGGCGTCACGATCGTCCTCATCGAGCACGTCATGAAGGTGATCGTGGGCGTCTGCCGCCGCGCCCTCGTCCTCAACTTCGGTCGCACCCTGGTCGAGGGGCCGCCTGCCGAGGTCCTCAAGGACCGGCGCGTGATCGAGGCATACCTCGGACAGCGCTACGCCAGGGACCAGGAGAAATGAGTTCGCTGCTCCAGGTGGACAAGCTCACCGCCGGGTTCGGCACGACGCCCGTCCTCTTCGAGGTCGATCTCGAGCTCGCCACGGGTGAGCTGGTCGCCCTGATCGGCGCCAATGGTGCGGGGAAGTCGACGCTCTTGGGTGCGCTTTCCGGCCTGGTGCGCGCACCATGACGGTCGAGCGCAACCTCCTGCTGGGTGCCTACCGTCGCCACGACCGGCGGGTTCGGGAGGATCTCGAGCGGATCCTCGGCTACTTTCCGGCCTTGTGCGACAAGCTCGATCGCGAAGCCGGGACCCTGTCGGGCGGCGAGCAGCAGATGGTGGCGATCGGGCGCGGGTTGATGGCGCGGCCGACGTTGCTCATGATCGACGAGCCATCGCTCGGTCTCGCACCCAATATCGTCGACCGGGTGATGGAGATCGTCAAGGCGATCAACCAGGACGGCACGGCGGTACTGCTGGTGGAGCAGGATGTGGTACTGGCGCTCGACATCGCCGACCGCGGCTACGTGCTCGAAAATGGCCGCATCGCCATGCACGGTCGCGCGTCCGACCTGCGCCGGGATCCGGCCGTCCGCAAGGCTTATCTTGGCGTCTAAAGGACCAGAGAATCCGCCCGTGTCGCTGAAGGCACCGCCGTATCGGCTCGAGCGACTCGGCATCGTGATGGAGCCGCGGCCCGGTGATCCACAGGAGGTTGAGGGCGTGCTCAACCCGGCAACCGCGAGGACTCGCGACGGCAAGCTTTACCTCTTTCCGCGCCTCGTTGCGCGCGGCAACTTCTCGCGGATCGGACGCGCGCGGGTGCTGTTTGACGGAGATGGCAGGCCCTCGGGGGTCGAACGGCTCGGTGTCGTCCTGGAACCCGACGAGGCCTGGGAGCAGAACACGGTCACGGCAGGCGTCGAGGATCCAAGGATCACTTTCATCGAAAGCCTGGAGACGTATGTCATGGCTTATGCCGCGTACGGCCCGCTCGGTCCGCGCATCGGGCTCGCCATCAGTCGCGACCTGACCAGTTGGGAGCGGCTTGGCCCGGTTTCGTTCGACTATCAATCCTCCCTGCGGACGGACCTGAACCTCTACCCCAACAAGGACGCGATGTTCTTCCCCGAGCCCGTGCCCGGCCCCGATGGCAAACCGGCCTATGCCATGCTGCATCGGCCAATGTGGAACCCCTCGTGGATCCGCCCGGATGGCGACCCCCTCTTGCCTGCCGGCGTGACGGACCGGCGTCACAGTATCTGGGTATCGTTCGCGCCGGCTGATGCGGTGAAGGGCGATCTACGTGCGCTGACCCGGCTCGGCGGGCACCGCCAGGTGGCGCAGCCACAGCAATCCTGGGAAGCCGCCAAGATCGGGGGCGGCACACCGCCAATCCGCGTTCCCGATGGCTGGCTGATCGTCCATCATGGCGTGACCAGGGGCGAGGCTCGCCCAGGAGAGCCAGCTCCGGTGCGCTACGTTGCTGGGGCGATGCTGCTCGATCCTCAGGATGTGAGCCACATTCTCTCCCGCTCGCAGGTGCCGCTGCTCGAGCCACAGACCACGGAGGAACGCGAGGGAACCGTTGGCAATGTGGTCTTCCCCACCGCCATCGATGTGCGTGAAGGCGGCGAGGCCGACGTCTACTACGGCATGGCCGATTCCCGCATCGGGGCAGCCCGGCTCCGTCGTATTAGCTGAGCTATTTCATGCCGCTGGTCGCGGCGCCGCCGACGAAGTATTTCTGGCCGGCGACATAGATGATCAGGATGGGCAGGATCGCGAGCACGGAGCCGGCCATGATGAGGTTCCACTGGTTTTGATACTGGCCGCGGAAGGAGACCAGCCCGAGCTGGATGTTCTGCATGGTTGGCGACTGCATGTAAATGACCCAATCGAGGAAGTTGTTCCACATCCCCTGGAACGTCAGAATGCCGGTCGCGAGGAGTGCCGGGCGGGCCAAAGGCAGGATGATTTTCCAGAAGATCCCGAACCACCCCAGGCCGTCAACGATGGCCGCCTCCTCCAGATCGCGTGGAATGCTCTTGAAGAACTGCGTCATCAGCAGGATGTAGGCCGGCTGCAAGAAGTAGAGGACCATGAACGCAAAGTAGGTGTCGACGAGGTGGGCATTGAGCAGCATGATGTAGCGGGGAACGATAAAGACAAAGCCGGGGATTACCATCGTCGCGATCATGATCGCGAACAGCGTGTTCTTGAACGGGAACTCCAGGCGCGCAAACGCATACCCAACGAGAGAGTCAAAGAAGAGGTTGAGCGCGACAACCACGAACGTGACGAAGAAGCTGTTGAAGACCATGCGCGGGAAGCCGCTGATCTGCGTCAATACATTCAGATAATTCTCTGGGTGCCAGACCGACGGGAGGAAGGTCGGCGGGAAGGCGATGACCTCCGCCGAGGTCTTGAACGACGAGAGCACCGTCATCACGAACGGGACGAACAGGAAAAGTGTGATGACGATATACAGGGCGTAGCGGACCACGATCTCGAGCCGATTGACGCGCTCGGTCGAATCTTCGGCGGGGCGCGGCTGACGGCCTTCCGCTAAGGTCGGGACTACGACCGCGCCAGGCTCGAGTCTGCTAGCAATACTCATCTCAGTACTCGATCTTGGTGTCGATGACCCTTCGGGAAATCAGCGTCAAGGCGAAGATGATGATTCCGAGCACGATCGCTTCGGCGCAGGCGATCCCAACCGCACCCGTGTCAACGAACAGGTTGTCGTAAATCAGAAGGGCCACTGTGAGCGTCGCCTTTAGCGGCCCTCCCTTGGTCATGATGAAGGCCTGGTCGAAGATCTGGAAGGCGCCGATGATGCCGAGAGAGACCACCAGGAAGATGATGGGACGAAGCAAAGGGACCGTGATGCTGAAGAACTTGCGCACCGCGCTGGCGCCATCGACCATGGACGCCTCGTAAATCTCCTTCGGAATGTCCTGCAACGCCGCCAGGAACATCAGCATGAAGGTCGGCGCGGTGGTCCAGACGTTGAGGAACATGATCGCCGGCAGCGCCCAGGTGGTGCTCTGCAGGTACGCCTCGGTGGTGTGAATCCCGACGAGCCCGAGAATGCTATTCAATAGCCCCGTCGGGTGATACACATAGAGAAAGATCATCGAGATGACGACGGAGGACGCAACTGATGGTGTGTACCAGGTTGTGCGGAAGAAATTACGACCCTTGATCTTGGCGTTGAGCAGGACCGCCAGCAAGAGGGCAAATGCGGTCTGGAGGATGACGACAACCACCGCGTACTCCGTCGTATTGCGCAACGCGATCAGGAAGTCCTGGTTGACCGTCAGGCGCGCGTAGTTGCGCAATCCGACGAACGGGTTATCAAGCGCCAGCAGGTCGTAGTGATGGAAGCTCACCCAGATCGCGAAACCAAAGGCGGCGAGCTGAAGGAGCAGGAAGAAGAGGATGTAGGGAGTGACGAAGAGCAGTCCGGCGCGACGCTGCGCGATGGCCATTCCACCGCCCTTCGATCGCCGGCTGACTTTGGCCGTGGGCGCGGGCGCGTTTGGCGCCACGGATACCGCCATCTTCGTCCTCCCTTTCCTCGCTAGCTAATTACAGCTTACCCTCGATCATCCTCCAGACAAGGCGCTGTTCGCGTCCGAAACAGCTGTGTCCAATGCCGACTTGACGTTAGATTTCCCGAGAAGTACGGACTGGATGGCGTTGTTCTGCGCGTCGTTGACCTTGGACTCATGCGGTCCGAACGTCCACGCAGTCGCAAAGGTCGCGCTGTCGAAAAGATTCTTGACATCGGGATTCGAAGTGATCGCAGGATCAGTACCCAGGTCTTTGCGCGACGGCAGGGCGAATCCGCTTTGCAGCACCTGCTGCTGGACGACCTTGCCCGTCATGTACTTGACGAACAGCATGCAGGCGTCCTGGTTCTTCGTCTTCGCCGAGCAACCCCAGCCGTTCGTGAACAGCAGGCTGGATTCTTTGACCGGGAACTTCGGGAGCTTGATGCTTCCATACGACACGGACGGATATGTGTCGTGCATGTACGGGATCAGCCAGCCGCCTTCGATGACCATCGCGGCCTTTTGCTTACCGAACGCGTCGCCGGGCCAGGTCGCGCCGAGCTTGTCGGGGAGATCCGAGCTCTTGTCCTGGAGCTGGAACGAGCTATAGAAGGTCAGCGCATCCTGAGCCTTGGAATCGTTGAAGACGGCCTTCGTCTTGTCACTCGACAGCACCTGCCCGCCGTAACCGAAGAGGAATGCGCCGAAGCGCGCGGCGTCGGCGGGCAAGCTGAGGCCCTTGACCGACCCCTTGGTCAGCGTCTTCGCCGCCGACTTGATGTCGTCCCACGATGTAGGCGTTTGCAGGCCGGCCGCCGTGAACATCGTCTTGTTATAGAAGAGCACGAGGTCGCCGAAGTCTTTGGGCAGGGCATACTGCTTGCCCTTCAGCTGCCACGGTGTCATGAGGGTCGGGATGAACTCGTCGGCAGTGACGCCCCACTTCGACATCAGCGGGTTCAGGTCGAGCAGGCGGCCGTTTGGTGCCGCGAAGTTCATCAGCGCCGTGCTGACGTACATGGCGTCAGGCTCGTTGTTGGCCGACATCTCGGTCTTGATCTTGTCTTCGAAGTGGTCAGGGATCTCCTCCTGGGTGACCTTGATCTTGGGGTACTTGGCCATGAAGTCCGCCTCGTACTTCTTGACCAGGGAGTTCTCTGTCGGGTTGCCCCCCCAGTTGGCTGCCCGGATCGTTCCAGTGACGTCCGCCTCGTTGGTGGCACCGCCGCCGGCGTTGTTGCCTCCGCCGCAGGCGGCCAGCAACACCGACCCCACCGCAGCCAGCGCTAAGCCGAGCCGCATTGATCGCATGAATACACCTCCAGGTACTTCCCGTCCTCTCTAACGCCCAAGCCCGCCTTCCAATCGGGATACCCTATAGCATTAATGGCGGGCGTCCCGCTGTCAACATCTGTGTAGCCGTATTGGGAAATATTAGACAGCCGCTGCTCTGGCTTGTCGCTGGCGTTCTCATCGGAATTGGTTTTGTCAGCGCCTTTTCAGGAGGCGCCCTTCTGCTGTTGGCCGGGCTGGCCCTCGCCGTCGTTCTCTTCCTCCGAAACCGCGGCGGCCGGCGCGGGTGGCCCGCGCTGCTGTACGGGGCAGGGGTCACGACGGCCCTGCTCTTACTGCCCTACGTTCTTGGCCCCACGAGCTGCGCGGCCGGCATCGGCGCCGGTTGCTACCAGTCCTTTACCGTCGGTACTTTTGCCATCGCGATGGTCGTCGCCTTGACGGGGCTCGCTTTTGCGGTTATCGAGGTCCGCCGCGGCCGCCGGCCGTGAGTTGATGGGTTCAGCGGGCTCAGCTTCTGGCGAGCGGGGCCTCCACGAGCGCCGGCCGCGGCAGCCGGCCGTGGACGACTTTGAAGCCGGTCGTATTGCCCACCGCCTGAACGGTCCGAGTTCGCCCGACGGTGTGGATCCCGCAGAGAATCGCGACCAGGCGGAACACCGCGGCCGCCGCCCAGGCCTGCGGAACATTGGCCCCCAGGTACGGTACGGGAAAGGCGCCGGCATCCCGCGGCAGACCACTGAAGAGTTCGGGTAGCCGGTAGGCGTCGAAGCGCTCGGCGGCGGCGAAGATCCCTTCCGCCACCCGTTGGGCCTCCATGTGCCTGCCGGCCCGCCGAAACCCACCCGCGATGGTCGCGTTGTCGTGGGGCCAGATCGACCCGCAATGATAGGAGTAGGGGTTGTAGCCCGGGTGTTTTGTCGACAGCGTTCGGATCCCCCAGCCGCTCCACATGTCGTCGGCCATGAGACGGTCGACGACGCGCCCGGCGCGCTCGGGCGGGACGATGCCGCTGGCCAGGCAGTGGCCCGCGTTCGATGCCACCGTCTCCATGGGGCGCTTCTCTTTGTCGAGGCCGAGATAGTAGGTCCCCTCCGCCTCCCACCAGAACACCTCGTTGAACTGCTGGTACAGGCGGCGGGCCCGCTCCCGGAGGTCGGCGGCGCGTTCCGGGTCTTTGAGCAAGTCGTAGATTTCCGCCATCCGCAGTAGCGCGTCGAAGGCGTAGCCCTGCAGCTCGCAGAGCGCGATCGGGGCCTCCGGAATGGAACCGTCGGCGTGCCGGATCGCATCCCAGGAGTCCTTCCAACCCTGGTTGAAGATCCCCTGGCTCGAGCGCCGTGAGTATTCCTGGAAGCCGTCGCCGTCGAGATCGCCGTATTGGAGCAGCCAGTTCAGTGCGGCTTCCGCATTGCGGCGATAGCGCTGCAGCAAGGCGACGTCACCCGACCACTGGTAGGCGTAGGAGAGGACGATGATGAAGAGCGGCGTCGCGTCCGCCGTCCCGTAGTAGGGCGCGAAGGGGAGCAGCTTCAGACTGGCCAGCTCGCCGGAGCGGATCTCGTGCGGAATCTTCCCCGGCTCCTTGTCCTGCTCGGCGTCATCGTCGGTCGCCTGGACCTGGGCCAGCGTTCGCCGGGCGCCCAGCGCGAACTCGGGAAAGGCGCTGATGCTTTCCATCGAGACGACGAGGGAATCGCGGCCAAACAGGGTCACGAACCACGGGATGCCGGCCGCGGGCACGAACGCACCACCTCTGACGGTCGTGTCGACCATGCGCAGCGCTTCGGTGTCCTCGACCGCCTGGCGCCAGATCGCGGGCAGAGTGGGATGGCTCGTCACCAGCTCGACGGGCGCCAGCGGATGCAACACGCGGGCCTCGCCGCTGAGCGCATGGCAGGGCAGTGTGCGGGCCGGTCGCGGACCGATGACCGGCAACCACTTGAGGCAGACGTGCCACTCGGCCCTGGGCGCCAGCTCACAAAGGAAGACCAGGCGGCCGTTGGCGTATTCCGGCTTCGATCCCGCTTTCTCGACCTTCACCAGCAACGCGCGCCGGAAGCTCCGGTTGCGATAGGTGCTGCGAAGTTCCCCGATGCGAGGACGCCAGGTGGTCTGGAGATCGCCGCGCCGGATCAACCGGTGGTTTCGCACATCGAAGACGTCGGCGAAATCGGACTCGATTTGGATTTCCAGCAGAAGCCGCGCCGGGTGGGTCGCATAGTTCGTCAGGTCGTAGTCCTCGTGGA
>VBFX01000160.1 GCA_005889395.1 Chloroflexota bacterium | reverse complement strand
ACCCGAAAGCCGTGAGGGCGTGACGTAGATCGTCTCCTCGAAGAAGGGGCCGTTGAGCGGGTCGGGCTTGTCGAAGATGGCCAGTACCTCGAGCTCGCCACCACGGAGCAGCCCCTCGACCGCCACCTCCTCGCCAGCGATGAAATCCTCGATCAACACCGACCGACGCGGACCGGTGGGCCGGCAGGCGGCCACAATCGCCGCGACCCGGGCAAAGACCAGCGGAAAGCTCGCGGCGTCATCGACCTTGACCACGCCCTGGCTGGCTGAAAGGTCGATGGGTTTGACGACGCAGGGGTAACCAAGGGTCGCGGCGATCGTCTGCGCGTCCGCGTCGATGGCCGCGGTCGTGAATCGAGGGGTTGGCAGGCCGGCGCGCGCAAAGCGCTCCCGCATGCGCGCCTTGTCGCGTGCTACCTCCACGGCGTCGACGGGATTGTGCGGCAGGCCAAGCGCCTGAGCGGCGGCCGCGGCCAGCAACGTCCCGGCGTCATCGACGGCGATGATCGCGGCCAGGGGACGCGTCTGCGCGAAGGCGACGATGCGCTCGGTCGAATCGCCGATGTTCTCGAAGTCGAGCCGCAGGTGGCGACCGTCCATCAGGCCGGCGAGCGCCGGCCGGTGCTCCGAGCCGACCACGACCTCGACGTCCAGGCGGGAGGCTGCGGCCATGAAATCGTGGGTGCGATAGGTTCGGCTCGGGATCAGCAGCAGGACGCGGGTCATCTCTTCTAGTTGACCACGAATAGAATGACCCCCATGGCTCCTGCGATCACGGTCACGCCGGCCGCCCTGGCGAAGGTCGGGGCCGTCCGTTCAAAGAGCGGCCATCCTGACGCCTGCTTGCGGATCGCGATCGCGGGCCGCCGGGGCGGCCAGTTCGTTTATGAGCTCGATCTGGTCGCGTCCGAAGACGCGCCCCCCGGCGACCTCGTGGTAGAGACCGCTGGCCTACGTCTCCTGGTCGAGTCGGGCAGCGCCGCCAACCTCGAGGGAGCGGTGATCGATCTCGACCCCACGGCATTAGGTGGGGCGTTGCGGATCGACAACCCGAACGAAGGCTGGCGCGATCCGGTTGCCGCGCGCATCCAGGAGGTGCTCGACCGGCAGATCAATCCCTCGGTCGCCGCGCATGGTGGCTTCGTGGACCTGCTCGAGGTTCGCGGTGGTGCCGCCTATGTCCAGCTGGGCGGTGGCTGCCAGGGTTGTGCCCAGGTCGATGTCACGCTGCGGCAGGGGATCGAGGTCGCGATCAAAATGGCGGTTCCCCAGATCACCGAGGTGATCGACGTCACCGACCACGCCGCGGGCACGAATCCGTACTTTCAGCCGGCGAAGAAAGCCTCTTAGATCGCGGCGATCCGCCGCAGGCGCATGCGAGGTCCGAACCGCGGGGCCTGGATCCCACCCACGGTGAGCAGCCGGATCACCCGCGCGCGATGTCCGCGATATGGCTCCAACAGCTCGAGCATTCGGGCCTCGCTGCCGCGCACCTCCCCGGCCAGTGCCCACGCCACCTGGTGCGGCAGATGGTAGTCGCCCATTGACACGACATCGCGGTCGCCGAGGGCGACGACCGACACCTCGGCCGCTGACCAGGGACCGATGCCGGGAAGCGTCGTCAGCAGGCGGCGCGCCTGCGTGGGTTCCATGCTGGTCATTGCCTCGAGCCGGCGGGCCTGCGCCGCGGCGGTTTGGATAATCGCAAAGCGACGGCGCTCGATGCCGAAGCGATGCACGGCCCAGTACGGCGTGGCGAGGATCCGGGCCGGCTGGGGAGATAGCAGCAGGCCCGCATCTCCAGGTGCCAGTTCACCCAGCTCGCGTACAAGCCGGGCATACGAGGCGTAGGCCTCGACGCTCGGCACCTTCTGCTCGAGGATGGTCGGCAGCAGCGCATCAAACACCAGGCCGGTGCGGCCCAGGCGGAGGCCCGGGTGGTGGCGGTGCAGCTCGGCTAGCAGGCGGTGCGACGGCCGGAACGCCTCCGGCTGATCGTCGAAGCCGACCAGCGCCGGCGTGTTCTCAATCATCCAGCCGGCACCGGGGCCCCAGGCGTCGGCACGCAGCACTGCGCTCCCCAGCCGAAGCCGCAGCGATGCGGCTCCCTCCGGCGTGCGGGCGGCGCGCCAGACTTCGCCGGCCTCGAATCGGATCGTTGGATCCGATGGGCCACGCTGCAGGAGACCGAGGGTCAGGTCGAGATCCAGTGGGAAGGGGAGAGGCCACGTGTTGGTGGCTCCGCTCGGCACACAGCAACCTTAACGTGGAACGCTCGAGCTTGAGCCGATGGCGCGAATTGTGCTACGTATGATCAAGTCAGCTGCTAGAAGCGCCTACAGGACCGAGGAGGCCCCATTGCCGAGGCTTGGCTCGAAGGTGAAAGCGATCGGCACGCCCGTCGCATGCCCTGCCTGCCGGCACCCCAACCCCGGCATCAACATCTGGTGCGAGCGTTGCCGGACGCCGCTGGACTGGAATCCCGCGACCAGGGTGACGCCCGGCCGCGTCGACCTCCCACGTCGCCGGCGCGCGTTCACGCTTCCGCGGCTGACCATGCCGGCCGTCCCGTCGCCTCGAGTCCGGCTGCCCGCGTTGACGGTGCCTCGCCCCAGAATGCCGCAGGTGCCGCGTATCGCGCTGGTGGTCGCGGCGATCCTGGCCGTTCTCCTGATCGTGCCACTCGCGTACCTGTTGTTACCCGCCGGTCGTGCCGCGGTGGATCAGCAGACGGCGGCAAGTCACCTCCCATCGACCAACGGCACGACGGCCGTCGATACGCCCCAGGCGGCGGCGATTCCGGGCGTCGAAGCCAAGACGCACTTGCGGTACCACGCCGGGACCTGCGATGCCAGCACACCCTGCCTGACAGTCGTGAGCGAAACGATGGGGAAGGATGCCGCGGCAGTGGTATTTTCGACGGGAGTTCGGCGGCGCGGGAATGCGTTGGTTACGTCTACCGCAGCGGCGGCCGGTGGCAGTTCCTCAGTGCGGTCTGCGGGTTACCGGGTCAGCTGAGCCCGCTGGTCAACCACGATGCCATCGTTCGTGTTGCGGGCAGCTGCGCCAATGTACGCGAGGGGCCTAGCCTCAAAGCCCGTGTGGTCGCCTGCGTCAAGGACGGGAGCACGGTGCACGTCGACGCTGGGCCAACCTATGCCGACGGCCGCCTGTGGTGGCATGAGCCCCATGGCTGGATCGCGCACGATTTTCTAACGGACTAGTGGCGCTCGTCGGGCGCCTGTGCACGCAGGCGCTTGACCATTTCGAGCAGCATCTTGTAGGTGAGGCTGGCGTTCTCCATTAGCAAGGGCTTGACCTCCCAGGAGACGAGCGTGAGACAGACCGTGTCGCTCTCGGCTCGGACATCGGCCGTTCTTGGACCGCCGTCCAGGACCGAGATCTCGCCGAAGAACTGACCGGGGCCCATGGTGGCGACCTGCTGGCCGTCCCGGATCACCGTGACGTTGCCCTCCCGAATGATGTAGAGCCCGTGGCCACCGGCGCCCGACTTGACGATCGTGGCCCCCGCGGGATAGCGCTGCTCTTTGATCAGCTTCCCAAGCATCTCCAGCTCTTTGCGGTCGAGGCCGGCAAACAGTGGGACGCGTCGCAGCGACTCAGTGGGATCGGTCTTGACAGCCATCGATTCCTCCAGCGTTTGAGAGCGCGCCATTACGATACCGCACCTCGTGGTCCGACGCTGGAGCCCGACCCTCCCCCGTAGACGGGGGAGGGAGCCACGACTGAGCTAGCGGCCTCGAACGGCCCCGGCGAGCTGCATCTTTAGCTGTTCCATGCGCGTGCCGAGGTCCTCGAGCTGCTGCTTCGAGAGGACCTTCTTGACCTTGGGGAAGAGCTCGTTCTCCTCCTCACCGACGTGGTGCATGACGTCCTCTTTGAGCACCTTGAGGGCGGCCCCCCAGACCTCGGTGGTCTTGTCCGTCTTCTCGAGGTCCGAAAGGACCATCTTGATCTGCTTGTGCTCCTCGATCGACTCGAGCACCAGGTCGCGCGTCGGCTCGGCCTCTTTGGTGGCGGGATAGAAGATCTTTTCCTCGATCTCAGCGTGAACGGTCAGCTCCCGGTCCAGCTCTGGAAAGAGCTTCTGGCGGGCTTCCTTCTTCTCCATCTCGGTGAAGAGCTTCTCGACCTTCTTGTGGTCCTGCTTCAGTAATTCGATAGCGTCCATATTCGCCTCCTGCATGTGGTGCTGTATCAAATCGTGATATCGAGCATATCAGGATCGGCGCGGGCCAGCCAAGGCGCAGGCGGCGAAAACTGCGTCAGGCGCCGAGGTGCGCGGCCTGGAACCGGTTGCGCAGGCGCCATATGCCATTGACGTATGTTCGGCTACTCGGGTAGATCCCATGGCGCAGGACGCCGCTCAGCCCCTGGTAGTAGGCGGCGAGGGCCAGCTTCGGATCGCGGAGGCGATCGAGGTAGGACCGCAACAGGGCAGCGCCGAGCTCGGCGTTGTCGACGGGATTGTTGAGGTTCACGCGTCGATGGAGCAGCGCGGGACCGGCCCACGCCGCGGTATAGGGCTCGACCTGCATCAGCCCGACGGCGCCGGTGTAGGAGCGCGCGGCCTGGTTCCAGCCGCTCTCCCAGTACGAGACGGCCAGCACGAAGTTGGGGTTGAGGCCATGGTGGCGAGCAGCCCGGATCAGAATCGCGCGAGCCTGGGCGGCGGTCAGGCGGGGGGCCGGCACCGGACGCGCCACCGGTCGTGTCACACGGTGCGCGTTGTTGTGGGCGGCGTACGCGGGCTCGGCGGCGAGGGCGACGGTGAGGCTGAGGCTGGCCGCGATCGCGACCGCCAGGCGCGCAATGCTGTGCATGCGACCGAAACGTCATGGCGCCCGGCCGACTTGCTCCTCCGCTGCAAATTGTTGTTAAGGCCCACAGGTCCCTTGACTTTGGCTGGGGCCGAGCATCAAATATGAGCAGCCCGGAGAGGGAGTTCGAATTTTGCTCGGGCAAAAGGAAGGCACAAGCATGCCGGCAGCGACCAAGGAGGAGCAGATCCGTGCCGATACGGCGCGGCTGCATCAGCTGGGCTACGCGCAGCAGCTGTTCCGCGACATGGGGGGCTTCAGCAACTTCGCGATCTCGTTCACCATCATTTCCGTTCTTACCGGCGGGCTCACGCTCTACAGCTACGGCCTCAACCATGGCGGTCCGCAGCAGATGGGTATCGGCTGGCTGCTGGTCGGCGCGATGGTCCTGGTCGTCGCCGCTGCCATGGCGCAGCTAGCTTCGGCGCTCCCGACGGCCGGAGCGCTCTACTACCAGGCGGCCAAGCTCGGCAACAAGCACTGGGGCTGGATCACCGGCTGGTTCAACCTGATCGGTCAGATCACGATCACGACCGGCATCGTCTTCGGCAACGCGATCTTCGCCGCCGCGCTCCTCAATGCCTTGTGGAATTACCCATCCGATCTGACGACGACGTCGGGGAAGGTCGGCGTCATCGCGATCTTCGCCGTCCTGCTCGCGGTCCAGGCGACGATTAACCACGTGGGCGTCCGGCTGGCGGCGCGGGCCGCCGATATCAGCGTCTGGTGGCACATCGGCGTGATCGGCGTCCTGCTGGTAGCGGTCGGGCTCTTGCATCCCCTCCATCCGCTGAGCTATGCGTTCACGCAGTCCTACGACCAATCCGGCTTCGGTTC
>VBFX01000159.1 GCA_005889395.1 Chloroflexota bacterium | reverse complement strand
CGACAACGGAAATGACGTTGAAGACACTGATGATGACCAGCTCCGGAATCCGGAAGCCGAGCGTGTAGTAGGCGAGCGCGCTCGCGCCCAGCAACCGGCCGACGATCAGGTAGTCGACGTTGAAGACCAGGCAGAGCAGCAGCGCGGTTCCGGCCGCGGGCGCGCCGAAGTGCAGCAGGGGGCGCAGGCCGGCTCCCCGCACGCGCCAGAAGGAAAGGCCCGGGCGGTAGGGGACGGCGGCCCAGAGCAGCAGGCTCCAGATCACGCAGCCGGCCAGGTAGCCATCGATGATGGCCCACGGCCCGTAGCCCGCAACGGCGAGCAGCACGGAGAGGGCGCCCTGCACCATGGCCCGACCGAGCTCCGCGATGGTGCGCGGGCGGAAATGCAGGCTCTTGCGCAGCAGCGCGTCGGGAACCTGTCCGGACGCGCGCAGCATGAGCGAGAGCGACAGCACCCGAAACATCCCGGTCACCTCGGGGTGACCGAAGAACGACGCCACCAGCGGGGCCGCCAGCATCGCCGCCACGACGAACGCCGCCGATACGGCGAGGCAGACCAGCAGGGCGGCGTCATTGCGGCGCTGGTCGAGCGGAAAGAAGACGAGCGCCTGGGCCAGCCCGAGGTCGGTTACGACGTCGGCAAACGTGATGAAGACCAGCGCGAGGGCGACGACGCCGAACGCGGACGGAGCGAGCAGGTGCGCCAGGATCGCGGTCGCCACCAGCACCAGCGCCTTGCCGGCGAAGAAGGAGACGGCCTGCCAGGCGACGCCGCGGACGGCGGCGCGGGCAAGACCTCCACCCTGCCCTCCCCCAGAGGGGGAGGGAGATGTACTGCCCGGCGCCCCCAGGGAGGGCGAGGGAGATTGATGGGCGACCCGTCGCCGCGCCAACCCTTCCCAGAAGCCGAGGCCCCAGCCAACATGCATCGCCAGGAAGGCGGCCGGCAGGTAGGGTCGAGCGCGGCGGTCGAGACCACGGGACGTGTGCGCGGTCGCGAAGGCGAGGCCGAGGAGGTAGACGGCAAACGGCAGCGCCGCGAGTATGCGCACCACGGGCAGAAGCAGAAGGGCGCCGAGCCAGGATCCCAGCAGGCCCGGCGCCACGACGTGGCGCGGCTGGAGTGAGGCCGGGTGCAGGCGCGCGACGTCCGCCTTGCCGCGGCCGTAACGACGGTATTGATGAAAGAGGTCCGGCACGGCCTGGCGGCACTGCCAGCCGATCTTCAGCTCAGGATCGAAGAGCAGTTGGCGTCCCTGCCGCCTGAGGCGATAGTCGAACTCGTAGTCCTCGTTGGCCAGCAGCCGCTCGTCCCAACCGCCAAGCTCGCGCGCGAGCGCGGTGGGATAGGCGCCGAACGGGATGTGGTCCACCGTCCGGACGCAGCGACCGTGGTGGTAGGTGGAGTTGCCGACGCCGAAGGGGGATGCCATGGCGGCGGCGATCGCGCGGCCGGCGGGCGTGATGCCCTGCCCATCTTTCCGGCCGCCGACCCCACCCCAGTCGCCGGACTCGAGGTGATGGACGAGCCGGCGGACGTAATCCGGCGGCACGCTGGCGTGCGCATCGACGCGGATGAACCACGAACCGCGCGCCGCGCGAAGGGCGAGGTTGAGAGAGCCCGGGATGGTGCCCTGGGGGTTGACGAGGAGCTCGACGCGGGGATCGCGACGCGCGAAGCCCTGGACGACGGCGCGCGTGCCGTCCGTCGACGCGCCATCGACGACCAGCAGCTGGAGATTGCGCCAGTCCTGGTTGAGGATCGAACTCAGGCAGGGCCCGAGGTTGGCTTCCTCGTTACGGGCCGGCACGACGACCGTGACCAGGTCCGACATCACAGGCAGCGAATGATCTCCCCGACCGTGCGCAGCACGATGACGAGGTCGAGCCAGGGAGACCAGTGCTCGATGTAGTAGTTGTCCATCCGGACGCGCTCGGTGATCGAGGAATCCCCGCGCAGCTTGTTGACCTGGGCCCATCCCGTGATGCCGACCGGCGCGCGATGGCGATCCTCGTAATGGGGAACTTCGGCGCCGAACTGCTCCACGAAGTGCGGACGTTCCGGTCGCGGGCCGATCAGCGACATGTCGCCGCGCAGGACGTTGTAGAGCTGCGGCAGCTCGTCGATCGAGGTCTTGCGCAAGAGCCGTCCGACCGGGGTGATCCGACGGCCGCCGCGCCCGATTCGACGCTGCCGGAAAAAGACCGGACCGGGGCTCGAAAGGCGAACGGCGGCCGCCGCGGTCACGAAGATGGGGGCGCTCACGGCCAGCAGCGCGAAGGCCGCGGTCACGTCGAGCGCCCGCTTGGCCCGCAGGCGGCCTGGGCGGCCGAGCGCCGGTGGCGGCACGCGGAGCAACGAGATGCCCAGGACGTCATCGACGTGCTGCGCGTCGGGGGCGATCGCAAGGTCGGCGCCCCGGGCGATCAGATGCGTGCGCACGCGGAGAGCCTGGCAGCTGCGAACCATCTGAGCCAGGTCGAGGTTGTCACCGAACCCGATGATCACCCGCCGCACCTCGAACTCCCGGACGACCCGCTCCAGGCTGCTGTAGTCGCCCAGCACCGCCATCGATGCACCGCTGGCGATCCGCCGCGCGTCGAGGAACCCGATCGGCTGCAGGCCAAATTCGGGATGATCCGCGAGCGTGGTGGCGAGCTGCGTGCTGAGCGGGCCGGCACCGATGATCAGGGTCCGCTCTCTCGCGAGGTGGTGCGACCGCATCGCCCGGATGGCGGCGTAGGCGAGCAATCGTCCAAGGAGAAGCGCGCCGAAGCCGACGAGCGCGAGGCGAAGCCGGGCGTCGACCTGGGCCGACGGCGCGAGCACTAATGTCCCGGTCAGCGCGATCGCGACCCAGGCCGCGATCGCCGGCGCATCTTTGAGGACGCGCAGGTCGACCCGGGCATCGTGCTTTCCGGTGGCCGCCAGTCCCGCCAGCGCCAGCAGGGCGAAGCTGAGGCCGATCCAATGCGTGTTAGCGGTGATGACCAACGTCGCCAGCAGGGCCGTCGCGTCCGCGATCGGGATGGCTGCCCTGATGGCGATACGGCCGGCCGCCGTCGCGCTAGGGCTGAGGGCGGAGAGATCGAGGCCCGGGTCGACGGGAAACTTCGCCGGGGGCGCATCCAGGCGAAATGCTGGATCGAGGGTAAGGCGAGAGACCTTTTCGTCTAGCACGACGCAGCCGCTCGCCACGCGCGGATCGCAGCTAACCTGGTCATCTCCCGTCACCCACGATATGGAGCGCACCCGGTGACGGGGAATAGGCAATACGCGAAGTCGACGTCGTCCACGCACCTAGGACACCGGGGTATCTGTCCCATGTCGGGACAGCCGGGTCCCGACCTACGGCTCGACCAACCCCTTGCGCACCGCGTAGAGGACGGCCTGCGAGCGATCGTAAATCTGCAACTTCTCGTACATGTGGCTGACGTGGTTGCGAACGGTCTTCTCGCTGATGTCCAGCCGCCTGGCGATCTGCTTGTTCGCCAGGCCCGTGGCGAGCAATTTGAGGATCTCGATCTCGCGCCCGGTCAGGCCGTCGTAGAACTCCTTGGGTGTCGCCGTCCCGGTCAGCAGGTCGAGCACCCGGTTCGCGACCGCGTTGGCCATGACGCGCTCCCCGCTGATGACGGCCAGGATGCTGGAGACGATGGCGTCGGGCTGCGAGTCCTTGAGGACGTAGCCGCTCGCCCCGGCGCGCAACGCCTGCAGGACGTAGCTGTCGGCATCAAACGTGCTGAGGATCAAGACCTTGATCTCCGGATGCTCGGCGCGCAGCCGGCGCGTCGCCTCAACGCCGTCGAGCCTGGGCATTTTGAGATCCATCAGGACGACGTCCGGTGCCAGGGCCGGCCCCCGCTCGACCAGGTCCGCGCCGTCGACCGCCTGGCCGACGACTTCGACCCGCGGGTCTTCATCGAGCAGCCGGGCCAGCCCGGTTCGAAAGAGCGTTTGGTCGTCGGCGATCATGACTCTGGCCGTGCGCGTGGCGATGCTGGACCACCTCCCTGGGTTCTGACTACACGGTACGGGGGTGCCAGGTGCCCAGGCAATAGGCCTTTTTCCCAGGCGGCAAGCACCCTTCGTAACATGGGGGAAGAGATGACGTGATCAAGGTGCTGCTCGTCGATGACAACGCGCTGTTCCGCGATGGCATCGTGCAGATCCTGCACGCGGATGGACGCTTCGAGGTCGTCGGCCAGGCATCGGACGGGGCGGAGGGGGTTGCGGCGGCCGGGCGTGTGCGGCCTGACTTGATCCTGATGGACCTGAGGATGCCGGGGATGGGTGGGGTCGAGGCGATTCGCGCCATTCGAGCCCAGGCTCCGCAGGTCCCGATCGGGGTACTGACCATGTTCGAAAGCGCGGACTCGGTCGAGTCCGCGCTCCAGGCGGGTGCCAGCGGGTACGTCGCCAAGGACGCGACCCCCGCCGATTTCTGTGAGGCGGCAAGCTCGCTGGCGCAGGGTGCGCGCCACGTGATCGCGATCCCGAACGCCCCGGCGGCCCAAGCCGATGGCCGCCCAGCCAGTGGTCTGCTCGCCCGCCTGACCGATCGAGAGCTGGAGGTGTTGCGGGCGCTTACGACCGGGGCCAGCACCGCGGAAATCGCCCGCACCCTCGGCATCACGACGAAAACCCTTCGAAACCACATCAGCGCCACCTACCACAAGCTCGGCATCTACGATCGCGCCCAGGCCGTGATCCTGGCGGTCCGGGAAGGACTCGTCGACATCCAGTCGGGCTAGGCGCGAGGCTTGACGCGGCGACCGGTCGAACTGCACAGTATGTGACAGCAGACGTATAATCAAACTCTAGCCCAACCCTGTCAAAGGAGGACCGTGGGCATGTGGCGGCGAATCCTGGCTGTGGGGGCGGCGGCAGCGGTCGCGGTCGCGCTCTGGCTGGCGGTGCTCGTCGACTTCCCTTCGTTCCACGGCGGCACCCCGCACCTTCCGGCTCTCGGTCCGTCGAGGCCGAGCCCCTCGCCCAGCGGGCTCGCCAATCCGGGTCCGCAACCCGGTGGCCAGGCGTCGAACCAGCAGGCGCAGGCGGGGCCGGCCGGGAGCACCAGCCTGACCGGCGGCGGAAATCGGGGCGACGAGGTCGAGGACGAGCCGCCGGACGTCGAAGACGAACCACCGACCTCGTCCGGTGGCGGTCTCATGGCACCCACCTCGACACCGGCCCCAGCGCCCGGCGTGCTTGGCCAGAACGTCCTTCCGTCGGCACCGGCGCTGCCGACGCCGTCGCTCCCGGCACTGCCCCTCCCCACGCCACCCGTCCCCTGAGCGCGACCTGGGCGAGGGCGAAAAGGCGCACCGGCCGTCGTCCGGGACAATTGGCACCTCGCGACGGCGACCGTCCCGAGCATGCACGGAAATTCAACTCGCGCCCTTCACGGCGTATCGGCGTGTCTCTCACCATGAGAAGAGCTTCGCAAGCTCACCATGAATGGGATCCCTCGTCGTGACTTGATCAAGGGCGTCGCCGCGGCGCTTATCGCGGGCACGCTGTGCCCATCGGGATTCGCCGCACCGCGCGGCGCCTCAGCCGAGGGTCAGCCGCCCCTCCAGGTGACCGCGCTCAACGCATGGTCGGCCGTGTTGCAGTGGAGCGCCGCACCCGAAGTGGCGCGGATCGAGATCCACCGAGACGGCTGGCTGCTCGACGACGTGGCAACCTCGGGCGGGTCGACCCTGTCGTACACGGACTACCTGCTCTGGCAATCAACGACGTACGCGTACGACGTCATCGCCTTCAATCTCGAGGGTGAGGTCGTGAGCAACCAGACGGCAAGCGTCACGACGCCGGCGCAGACCGAGGCATTTCCCACGCTTTACGATTCGGCGAGCTTCTGGAACCAGCCGATCCCGGCCACCGCCGCCGTTGATCCCGACTCTGCGGCGATGGTGTCGGCGTCGCTGGCGGCCTATGCGGGCAGCGCGAACTTCGCCACCTCGAACCAGTGGAGCAAGCCGCTCGCCTATGCGAACACCCTCAGCACGACTTACCCGGTTGGCTGTACCACCTACGACTGCGGGACGCCGGTCTCGTTCGCGATTCCGCGATCCGCGGCACCGGCAACGGGTTCCGATCACCACCTGGTCGTGCTCGACCCCGCGACGAATAATGAGCTCGACATGTGGCTGGCCAGCTACGACGCCGGCGCCGATTCATGGTCGGCGGGCAGTCGCTACGTCACGGCCTCGAACGGTTGGGGCGCGCAGTGCTCGTCGGGCCAGCACTGCCTGGGCGCGGTCGCCGCGGGATTCGCCGCCTTCGGCGGCGTCGTCCGGCCGGAGGAGATCGCGCAGGGGCACATCGATCACGCGCTATTCTTCGCCGATCCGTACACGAGGGCCGGCGACATCGCCTGTCCGGCCACCCATACCGACGGCTGGGCGAGCGATCCGGCCGCCATTCCAGAAGGCGCCCGAATCCAGCTCGATCCCGGCTTTGACGTCGATGGCCAGGCCTGGCCCAGGTGGGAAAAGGTCATCGCCCATGCCTTGCAGACATACGGGGCATACCTTGGCGACAGCGGCGGCTCAGTGGCGTTTTCCGCCGAGCCGAACCTGGACCGCGGCTATGACGCCTGGTCCCTGGCCGGGATTACGGGGCCGGATCCGTCGCTGGCCGATCTTCCCTGGAGCAGTTTTCGAGTCCTTCAGTTCCAGCTCTGCTAGCCGTAGCGTCCTTGACCAAATGATTGCCGAGGGCCGCGTCGGCTCTCGGCAGTATTGGCAGACCTGCGCGCCGATGAGCGCTGAGGTCGCGCATCGGATGCGTCCGCGGAGGGGCGAGGGCGGCCGGCTGGACCGCCCCCGAAACCGGACCTGTTAGCGGACGGCCGCGGCGGTCTTCGCTCCTGGCGGCGAGTAGGCAGCCTTCGCGGCCTTCGCCTTCTCGAGCACCTGCCGGCCCTCTTCGGGCGTGATCAGCCTGATGGTGCGCAGGTTGCGCAACGACCCCGAGCTACCGACCGCGATCGACACCGCCGCCGCTGAGATGTCGTCGGGGGCGTCGATGATCGCCAGGTAGTCGTCATCGCCGAAGCTCCAAAAGAACTGCTCCAGCTTGCCGCCGGCGGCCTGCGCCACCTTTTGCACGGCAGCCACACGATCGCCCGGATTGTCGATCATCTTCGACCACGCTTCCGCTGTGTAGCCGCCAATCACCGCAAACTTCGCCATCGTTACCACCTCCTTGGTGAGGCCATCCTACGCTTGGGGGTCTGGGCCGCATGTAAGGCCTCCGGTGGAGATGGCGTGCGCCATGGGGGTCGCACTAATTCTTGTTGAGGTTTGCACCGAACCACACGGTGTCGGGCGCCCATCGCGCCGCGATAGCCGTTCGCGTTACCCCGCCCGTTGACTCTATGAAGTTGACTCTGGGCCAGGCGGCCGATCCAACCACCCCGCGCGAACCGCCGCTAGCAGCCCACCCGTTGTCAGGCAAATCGCACCCACGATGCCGATGACTGCCCGTCGCACCGGGCGTTTCGCTCGTGCTGAGACCGAAC
>VBFX01000158.1 GCA_005889395.1 Chloroflexota bacterium | reverse complement strand
CGCAGGCCCTCAAGGCCGCCGGGCTCAAGCGGCTCAACGTCAGCCTGGACACGCTGCACTCGGACCGCTTCAAGGATCTCGCCCGCCGCGATGCGCTCGATCGTGTGCTCCGTGGCCTGACCGCCGCCCGCGTGGCCGGCTTCAGCCCCATCAAGCTCAACATGGTCGTGATGCGCGGCCGCAACGACGACGAGATCGTCGACTTCGCCGGCCTCGCCCGTCGCGAGGGCTATGAGGTCCGCTTCATCGAGTTCATGCCACTCGATGCCGACGGCATCTGGTCCATGGACAGCGTCGTCGCCAGCCGCGACATCATCGAGGCGATCGACCGCGAGTTTCCGCTCGAGCCGGTGCCCGATCAGCGTCCTGCCCCCGCCACGCGATTCCGGTTTCGCGACGGGAGCCAGGGTGGAATCGGGGTCATCCCCTCGGTCAGCGACGCCTTCTGCAAGGTTTGCAACCGCATCCGGCTGACCTCCGAGGGTCACTTGCGGACCTGCTTGTTCTCCATCCAGGAGCATGACGTCAAGGCGCTGCTTCGCGGTGGCGCATCGGACACGCAAATCCGCGACTTCATCGCGGCGGCGGTCTGGCAGAAGGAAGAAGGCCACAAGATCGGCCAGGCCGATTTCGTGCGGCCCTCCAAGACGATGAGCCAGATCGGCGGTTAGCCCTTCGGAGGAGGCCCCCGTCGCGCGTCGCCTGATCGCGTGGCCGGCCGCCCTTGGCGGGCTCGCCGCCGTTGCCGCCGGGCTCCCGATGCTGGTTGCGGCGGGCGTCCTGGCATTCCAGCGCCCTGATGTTGTCGCGGACGGCGACTTCGCGGTCGATGAGATCGCGCTGATGCGATCGACGCACTTGGCGCAGCTCGTCGGCAACTACTCCCGATTCGGGTGGAGTCACCTCGGTCCCGCCTGGTTCTACGCCCTCGACTTCGTCTACGCACCACTGGGCCAGCACAGTTGGGCGTTCTTCGTCGCGGCGCTGGCGCTGCACGCCCTGGCTTTGTGCTTAATCGTGATTGCCGCCTGGCGCATCCGAGGGCCAGCCCTCGCCGCGATCACGGCCCTCGTGCTGCTCTGGTTCGTCTTCACGCTGGGCTTGCCCACCTTCCGCAGCACCTGGCCGCCGTACGAAACCATCCTTCCGATCATCCTGTTCCTGCTGCTCGCCGCATTTGGCGCGGCCGGCTCGACGCTGGCTATCAGCGGGGCGCTCCTCGTGGGCTCCTACGAGGCGCAGCTGCACGTGGGAACGGTGCCCACCATCGCAATCGCGCTTGGGGTGATGACGGTGATTCGCCTGGTGGGACATCGCTGGCCGGCGCGAACACCAGTCTTCTCGGATATCAACGGGCGTCTGACGCGCGTGCTGCTCGCACTGGGGCTGGCGACGCTGATCGCGATGTGGGTCCCGGTTGTGATCGATGAGCTGACCGGGCACCCGGGCAACCTCACCAAGCTGGCCCGCTTCTTCTTCTTGGCGAACCTACCGCATCATCACCTTCACGAGGGCGTCGCCGCCCTCGGACGGCAACTCGCCGTCTTCCCGTTCGGTCATCCGCCTCCGGGGGCGGAATCCGACTACTCGGTGCTCACGCTCGCACGACTGATTCCGGTGGTCGCATTCCTGGCGTTGACTGCCGCGCTGGCCGCCGCGGGCACGATCGCTCGTGATCGATTCGCGCAATCCCTGGGGGCCATCCTCTTCGTCGTGACCATCGGCCTCGTCTGGTCCATCAGCCGCGCCATCGGCGAGCTGTCATCCTATTTCCTGCTCTGGACGACGACGCTGCCGCTGGTGCTGATCGTGGGGTGGGCGGCGCTCCTGATCAAGATCGCGCCGGCGCGCTGGTTGGTCAGGGCATCCTCGTCGATGCGCGCCAGGGCCCTGGCCGCGGGCACCGTTGCGGCACTCGTGGTGCTGACCGCCGTCCAGACCATCGGATTCCTGCGGCTCCCCTCTCCGGCGCTGGAGGACGATCCGGGAACACGGACGGCGGCGGCGCTGGTCGAGGCGTCGCTCGCGAGCCAGCCGCGGCAGCCCGTGTTGGTGACGATCGTCGCCCTCGATGCCTGGCCGCCGGCGGCGGGCGTTTCGCTGCAACTCGTCAAGCACGGCTGGCCGGTATCCGTTCGGCCCGAGTATCAATTCATGTTTGGTGATCAGATGCGGGCGACAGGACGCGAACGCGTGGAGCTGATCTTCGTCCCGCAATCCAGCCTCGGCCAGTTCGACGTTCATGCCCCCGGACTCACATTCGTAGCTGCCGTCACGACCTGCGGCCCCGGCTGCACGCTCTACATCTTTACGAGGACGCCGGCCGCGGTTCCATAGGCGGGCTTCGCCTCACCGGCGACCCACCCAGCGAGCACAAGCATGAGGGGGAGCGGTGTCGTCAGCAGAAGCGAGGCCAGAAAGCCGGTCAGTCCCAGCACCCGTTCAGCCCCCCGAGGCGCGGTGCGCAGCCATAACCAGGCGGCCGGAAGCAAGACGCCGACGTCCTGCGCGTGCAGGAAACTGGCGATCAGCAATGATGCGCACACGCCGGCGGCGAATGGAAACTCCAGACCGGACCCGCGGCGTCGCCATACGAGGCCCAGCGTGATCGCGATCACGAGGACCTGGACGAGCGCCGCGGCCGAGCTGCTGCCGAGCAGGCCCGGCAGCGTGAGCTGCGGGTGGACCATCATCGCCCCAAGATAGTGCGCACTACCCGCCAGGAGAATCGCGTACGTCTCGAGGCCGCCAATGCCGATGGTGGCCAGCGCGGCGCCCAGCATGACCAGCGAGCCGGCTGCCCAACCGAGGAACGCCCGCGACTGGCCGGCGACCAGCAGCGTGAATGGCAACAGCAAGGCGAGCTGCGGCTTGATCGCAATCAGCGAGAGGACGAGCCCAGCGGCGAGCGGCCGGTCATGCCGCAAGAGCCACCAGGAAATCGACACGACCGCCGCCACCGCGATCACGACCTGGCCCAGCAGCAAGCCAAACGCGATGGAGGGCATGGCGACGGCAAACGCCAGCTGCCCCAGGCGGACCAATCGGCTCGATGGAGGAACGGTGAGCCACCAGGTGACGAGCAGCGAGGCGGCCAGCAGGACGTTCCAGAGCGCGTACCCCACGGCAAACGGCAACGCGGCGAATGGGGCGACAAGCCAGGCCAGCGTCGGAGGATAGAGGGGCGGATACAAAAACGCCGACCCGAGCGCGAGCCACTCCTGGCGCATAGCGGTGGAGTCGTATAGCGATCCCCAGCCGTGGTGGAGCCCCACCCGGGCGAAGATGTAGTAGACGGCGAAATCGCCTTCGAAGGCCCGGTGCAGCGCGAATTGCACCACGCCCGCCAGATTGCGCAGCGCCAGTGCTCCGGTCATGACCACGACGGCGATCGGAAGCCAGGCGGTCACTCCCCGCAGTGGCCTGAATCGATTGAGGACCACGGGGGAATAACGTCGAATGCGACTATTCTGGGCAGTGGGCATGAAGATTGCGGTAGGAAGTGACGAACGGACGCCCGTCACCGATTCGGTGGTGGATCACCTGCGCCGGGGCGGCCTCGACGTGGAGTTGCACGGCCCGCTCAACGGCCAGCCGATGGACTGGGTCGACGTCGGGCGGGAGGTCGGGGAGCGGGTCGCGTCGGGTGCATGCGAGCAGGGCGTGCTCTTCTGCTGGACCGGGACGGGCGTGTCGATCGCGGCCAACAAGGTTCGCGGCATCCGAGCCGCCCTTTGCGGCGATGCGCAGACGGCCAGAGGCGCTCGGAAATGGAATGACGCCAATATCCTGGTGATGAGCCTGCGCGCCACACCCGAAGCGGTGGCAAAAGAGATCTGCGACGCGTGGCTCGAGACCGAACCCGACGAGGCGGAGCGCGCGACGATCGCCAAAGTCGAGAGCCCCCACCCTGCCGTCCCCCGCAAGCGGGGGAGGGAAGACTGATGGCGACCAGTCTCGCCGACAACAAGTGCATCCCGTGCCGGGGCGGCACGCCGCCGCTGACCCATGAGCAGATTGCCCCCCTCTCAGCGCAGCTCGATGGCTGGCGGGTCGAAGACGACAAGAAGCTGATCAAGTCGTTCAAGGTCAAGAACTGGGTCGAAGCGGTCGACTTTGTCAACCGGATCACGCCCGTCGCCGAGGCGGAAAACCACCATCCAGATCTGTACGTGCGATGGGGTGAGGTACGCGCCTATCTCTGGACGCACAAGATCGATGGATTGACGGAAAGCGATTTCTACATGGCGGCGAAGATCGACCGCGCCTTTGTCGCGCCGTGATCACCCTCATTCACGGAGGCGAGAGCTATCTCGTCGACCGTGCGGCGCGGGACCTCCTCCTGCCGTTGCGCGCCGGGTTGACGCTGGAGTTCAACTACGAAGACATCCAGGCGGAGGCGCTCAATGCCGACGCCTTCGCGGAAAAGGCCGGCACCTTGCCGTTCATCGACGCGCTGCGCGTTCTCGTCCTGCGCGACTGGGGCCTGCTGGCCGGCAAGCGGGACAAGGGAGCCGGGGCCGAGCGCGCCGCCGCCTACCTGGAGGGAACACCCGACTCCACGCACCTCGTGCTGGTTGCGCATGCCCTGGTGGCACCCAGCAATCCGATCTTCAAAGTCGTCGCGGCCATGGAACGCGACAAGCGCGCCCGGATCCAGCGCTATGAGCCGCCGCGGCGATCGGACCGGGCCGGGTGGGTGCGCAAGTTGGCGGAGGAGCGCGGGCTTTCGATCACGCCGGCAGCGGTGCGCCTGCTCCTGGAGCGATCGCAGCCGGACCTGCGGCTCCTCGACCAGGAGATCGTGAAGCTCGCGCTCTACGCCTCGCCATCGACGCGCATCGACGACGACGCCGTGCGCGTCCTGGTCAGCGACAGTCGCGAAGAAGAGATCTTCGCCCTGACCGACTCGCTGGCGAGCGGCCGCCCGGGCGCGGTGGCGGGCGTTCTGCAGTCGCTCCTGGACGACGGGCGGGAGCCTACCTGGCTGCTGTACACGCTGGTCAGCCACTGGCGCCGGCTACTGCAGGCGCGCGCGGTCCGCGACCGTGGCGGGTCCTTGGCGGACCTGCAGGCGCGATCAACGGATCATCCCTTTGTCCTCGAAAAGGCCTTTCGCCAGGCTGCCGATTACAACGCGGCCGAGCTCGACCGCGGATTCCACGATCTCCTGCGCATCGAGGAACAAATCAAGCTCGGGGAGCTGGACGCTCGGCTTGCGGTCGAAGGATTCATCCTCGAGCAGGTCCTGAGCGCCGCGGGCTAGAGCGCCGGCCATTTGAATTTCCTACGGCTTGACAGGCAGCTGTCGCTAATCGGTTGCAGCATGTAGGAAGCATGGCCGAGGACACGATGCTTTGGCGGACCTACCGCTACCGGATTTATCCGACGGTCCGCCTTCGGCTCGCGCTTGAAGCCCAGCTCGGGTTCGCGTGCCAGCTCTACAACGCTGCGCTTGAACAGCGGCGATACGAGTGGCGGGGCCGGCGTCGCTCGGTCACCCTCTACCAGCAGTTTCGGGAGCTAACGGCTGTTCGCGCGGCCGGCTTGGGGCCGGCCAACATGAATTGCTCGGCCATGCGGGACCCAATTCGCCGACTGGATCGGGCCTTTGCGGCTTTCTTTCGTCTTCGCGACGGCCGTCTCGCCTTACCGGGAATCGGCCAGATCAAGGTGAAGTGGCATCGGTCGCTCCCGACATCGGCGGTGGTCCGTTTGGTCACCGTGAGACGAGTGGCGGGACGATGGTACGCGTGCTTTTCGCTGCGAGCGTCCATATCGCGACGGATCCTCGCCAAGAAACTGCCACCCGTAGGACTAGATCTCGGCATTCAGTACTTTGCCACCCTCTCCACCGGCGAGCCGATTTTCGGCCCTCGCGCTTATCGCGTGGCGATGCGGAAGTTGCGGCTTGCCCAGAGGCGGCTGTCTCGACGGCAGAAAGGCTCGTGTGGGCGACGCGCGGCGCGACTCCTTCTCGCCCGTCACTTCGAGCGGATTCGCAACCTCCGGTATGACCATGCCCACAAACTGACCCGACGTCTGGTGTCCGACTTCGGCTTGATCGCGGTCGAGGACCTGAACGTTGGCGGACTGATTCGTGGACCCTTGGCGAAAGACGTGGCTGATCAAGGCTGGGCAGCGTTCCTGACGATCCTCGAGTACAAAGCGGCAGAAGCTGGTACTCGGCTGATCAGGGTGCCGCCCGGTGGGACCTCGCAGACCTGCTCGGGCTGCGGCGTTCTGGTCCCGAAGCGGCTCTCGGAGCGGATTCACCGATGCCCCGCATGCGGCCTGGTCATCGACCGCGACACGAACGCGGCGCGTAACATTCTCCGGCTCGGCTTGAGCCGTCAGGCATTAACGTGGCCCACAGGGGCGTGCGTCGCCTGAGAAGGCATCCTTGGTCCGCCAAGTATGCCGTTGTCCTATAATCACCGCTCGCATGGCGAACACCCAATCGGCCAAGAAGCGCGTGCGTGCTTCGCTGCGCAAGCGCGATCGGAATCGGTCCACCCGCTCGGCGGTCAAGACCCTGGTTTCGCGCGCGCGGCGCCCCGCCCTGCCGGAGGCGGCCAGCCTAACTAGCGAGGAAGTCCGCCGCGCCATCAGCGCGCTCGATAAGGCAGCCGAGAAGGGCGTCCTTCACGCCAACAATGCATCCCGTCGCAAGGCTCGCCTGATGAGCGCGCTCGCGAAGCTCTCGGCCGACAGGCCGGCGCCGGCTAACGCGTCGACCAAGACGGCGGCCCCTGCGGCGGCCGGCGTGAGAAAACCGGCGGCCAAGCCGGCGAAAACCAAGGCCTAGCCGACCCGGGCGAGAGCAGCCCCTCTGACCCTTCCCAAGCGGGAGGGAATTGTTTCGCACTCAAGCGTCGAGCGAGGAGAGCGCGATAATGGCACCCAATGTCCAGCGAGCGGCGGCGCATCGCGTCGGCCGCGACGCTCATCCTGGTCGCCTACGGCCTCAGCCGCGTGCTCGGTGCCGTGCGCGAACTGGTCATCGCGAACATCTTTGGGACCAGCCACCAGATCGATGACTACCGGGTCGCCTTC
>VBFX01000217.1 GCA_005889395.1 Chloroflexota bacterium | reverse complement strand
GCCGGAGAGCTTGCACTTCCAGCGCAACCAGGCGGTCAGTGAGAGGGCGCCGTCGGCCTTGTACTCGCCCGACTTGTCGAACCGGCGCACGCCGCTGGCGAAGACGGCTTCCAGCGGATCGATGCCCGCTTCGCGGATCTGAATCAGCGCTTCGCCAAGCCCCTCGGCCTCAGCCCCGCCAACCCACGCCGTCATCGCCTGGACGCCGGCCCGCAACTTCTCCACGGCGGCCTCGAACTGACGACCTCGGGCGCTGGAGACCTCTGCCGCGGCCATGCTGTAAGCCTGGATCATTGCTACGACAGCTGTGTGTCGTAATGAGCCATGATTCGAAAAGTCGTGTCCAGATGAACGGCCATGTTGCGTTGCTCGGAGACTCTGTCCTGGACAATGGCGCCTACACCTCAGGCGGTCCGGGTGTCGTGAAGCAGCTCACGAGCATGCTGCCCGCCGGGTGGCGCGCGTCACTCCTGGCCCTGGACGGGGCCATGATGGGTGATCTCGAGCATCAGCTCTATGGGCTGCCAGCGGACGTCACCCACGTTGTTGTCTCGATAGGCGGTAACGATGTCCGCCAGAACCTTGATGTCCTGCGACTCAAGGCGAAGTCCTCGTTAGAGGCCCTCCTGAGCCTCGGAAAACGCGTCCCGGGCTTTGAACGAGGCTACCGGGCGGCCATCGATCGCGTTCGCCAGCTGGGTTTGCCGACGACAATCTGCACGATCTACAACGGCGACCTCAGCGGGCAAGAAGGCGCCGCGGCGCGGGTAGCCCTGATGGCCTTCAACGATGTCATCCTGCGTGTGGCGTTCGAGTCAAAGCTCCAGGTGATCGACCTCCGGCTCGTCTGCACCGAGCCAGCGGACTACGCCAACCCGATCGAGCCGTCGTCCCTTGGGGAGAGAAGATCGCCCGAGCCATCATGCGTTCACTCGGCCTGGCCGGACCGACGTCCGACCATTCCCGGGTCTACGTCTGAACTTGATCTGGGGCGGTTAGATCAGTAGCTTCGCCGGCGGCCCGCAACCAAGCGGTAGACCGCGAGCAGGATCAGCGCGCCAACGACGGCAACGATGATCGAGCCCAGATTCACGCCGGTAACGCCACCGCCACCGAACAGGCTGAACACGAACCCGCCGACCAGCGCGCCGGCGATGCCGATCAGCATGGTCACGATGATGCCGCCCGGGTCACGTCCCGGCATGATCAGCTTGGCGAGGACGCCGGCAATCAGTCCGAGAACGATCCACGCGATTATGCCCATACCCTTCCTTATAGCGTTCGGCGTCGACAGGCGTCAACGTTCGAACTCGCATTGTGCCGCGGCTTAGCCTGCTTACCCTGAGACCTCGAGCCCGTCAGATCACGGAGCTGGCGGCGACCGCCAGCAGCGCCCAGCCAACGGCAACAAGGCTGAGGACCAACATGGCGATTCCGGCGACCAGTACGCCCGGATAAGCACGACCGGTGAGCCCGCGTCCCAGCAGCCCGCAGACGCCAGACAGAACGAGGATGCCGATTGGCACTCCCAGGTAGGCCCATGTTCCGGCGTCGATCACGTTGAAGGCGAAGATTACAAAGGTCAAAGCGACCACGAAAAACGCCAGCGCGGCGGGTAGGCAAACGGCGGCGATCGTCACCCGCTGCCGTTGGGGAATTGCACGTAGCTCGCGAATCAAGGCGATACTGCAACGGGCCGGCTTGCGCTTTCTCTCGGGCGACCCAACGGACGGCTATCCGTTGTGCTGGGCTTCGTGATCCTCGGTGATGTACTGCTCCACCAGCTTGGCGCCGATCCCGACGTCATCGAGGGGGCCGTAGTTGCTCGCGACGTCGGACGTTCGGACCACCTTGGGCCCGTCCCAGTGTTGGACGGTGCCGTTCATCTGTAGGACCCAGACCTCGAGTCTGCGGTCCGGCAGGACGCTGCCAACCCGAGCGAGCCGGCGGCCGCGGGTTTTCAGCCGGACGACGTCCCTGACGCTGAATCGCTGCGGGCCGGTCGCCTGGCTCGGCCTGGCCTCTTCCAGGGCTGCCGTTGCGGCGACGCCACGGAAGGGATTGATTTTGCGCGCGATCCGCACCACCGGATCATAGACGTCGCTGGCGGTGCGTTCTTTCAGGGGGATGATCGCGTTATCCGTGATCTTGATGTGCTCGGGGCAGACTTCCTGGCAGCACTTCGTGATATTGCACATGCCGATGCCGGCCTTGCCGTGCAGCAGGCCGGTGCGCTTGCGGGTGTCGAGGGGATGCATCTCGAGCGCCGCGATGCGCACCATGTATCGCGGCCCGTAGTAGGCGGACTTGTCGTCGTGGTTGCGCAGCACGTGACAGACGTCCTGGCAGAGGAAGCACTCGATGCACTTGCGGTACTCGTAGACGCGTTCCGTGTCCTCGGGCAGCATCTTGTACGGGACCGGCTCACTGGGCGCCGGCGTGAATCCGGGGATCTGCTTGTTGACCTCGTAGTTCCAGGAGACGTCAGTCACCAGGTCCTTGATCAACGGAAACGCACGCATCGGCCCGACGTGGATGTCTTCGTTGTCGAACTCGTCGACGCGCGTCTTGCACATGAGGCGCGGCCGGCCGTTGATCTCCGCGCTGCACGAGCCGCACCTGGCGGCCTTGCAGTTCCAGCGACAGGCCAGATCGTTCGCGAAGTGCGCCTGGACATAGTGGACGGCGTCGAGCACGACCATGCCTTCGATCGACGGCACCTCGAAGCGCTGCTCGCGCCCGCCATTCGTGTCGCCACGGAAGATCCGCAGGACGATCGAGCTGTTCGGTCCGGCCTTTTGCGCCAGCTTCGATTCGCTCATCTACGCACTGGCTGCTTCGGTGGCGTCGACGCCGGTGGCCGAGATGCGGGCGGGGGAGCCGCGGTGTCGGCAAATAGCTTGGCGAGCTCCGGAGGCATCTCCACTACCGGCCGGGTCTTGAGCTTGACCCGACCGGCGTCACTGTACGCAATAAAGTTCACCCGGCCCAGCGCCGGATCTTTCTCCAGGTAGTCGAGCCTCCAGTGCGCCCCGCGGCTCTCGCGGCGCTCGATGGCGGCGCGCACGATTGCTTCGGCGATCGTCAGCATGAACCGAAGATCGCGCGCCGTGTGCCACCCGGGGTTGTACTTGCGCGATCCCGGAACATGGATGCGGGCCGAACGCTGCCGCAACTCGAGGACCCTGTCGAGGCAGGCCTTGAGTGATTTCTCTTCGCGGGCCAGACCGGCGCCGTCCTGCATCGCCCCCTGAAGCTCCTGTTGCAGCAGGTACGGATTCTCTTTACCCTCGCCGACCAGGGGCAGCAACAAGAGTTGCTGCTCGTCGTTAACCTGGCGCTCATCGATGGTGCCAAGGCCGGTGTTGCGCTGGTAGGCGGCCGCTGCTTCACCGGCGCGGCGGCCGAAGACGAGCAGATCGGACAGTGAGTTCCCCCCCAGCCGGTTGGCGCCGTGCAGTCCGGCGGCCGCCTCGCCGGCGGCGTACAGCCCGGGGAGGGTGGTCGCACCTGTCTCCGCCTCGACTCGCAGTCCACCCATGGCGTAATGGATGGTCGGTGCGACTTCCATCGGCGCCTTCGCGATATCGACATCCGCCAGCCGGAGAAATTGCTCGTACATCGACGGCAGTGTCTTCTTGATCTTTTCTGCGCCGAGGTGGCGGACATCCAGGTACGCTCCGCCGTGCTCCGTGCCACGGCCGGCCTGGACTTCTTTGTAGATGGACCTCGCGACGACGTCCCGCGACGAGAGCTCTTTCTTTTTCGGGTCGTACTCGAGCATGAAGCGTTTACCCTGGCTGTTCGTCAGGTAGCCGCCCTCGCCGCGGACGGCCTCCGTGACCAGGATGCCGCGAACGCCGGGCGGCCAGACCATGCCGGTGGGATGGAACTGCACCATTTCCGGATCGAGGACCTCGGCCCCGGCTTCGAAGCCCATGCCGACGCCGTCGCCGGTGCCCTCCCAGGAGTTCGACGTGACCTTGTAGATACGGCCCCAGCCGCCTGTCGCGATGATGACCGCCTTGGATCTGAAAGTCATAAAAGCGCCGTCGATCCGGTTGTAGCCGAAGGCGCCAATGACCCGGTCGCCATCTTTTAGCAACCTCGTCAGCGTGACCTCCATGTGGACCTCGATGCCCAGCTGGACGATGCGGTCCTGCAGGCTGCGGATCATTTCCAGGCCAGTACGATCACCGACGTGGCAGAGCCGTCGATACGTATGGGCGCCGAAGGCCCGCTGCAGAACGCGGCCGTCGGGGGTCCGGTCGAAAATCGCGCCGTAGGTCTCGAGCTCGTAGACGCGGTCCGGCGACTCGCGGGCATGTAGCTCGGCCATCCGCCAGTTGTTGATCATCTGACCGCCGCGCATCGTGTCCTGGAAGTGCACCTGCCAGTTGTCGTCCGGGTCGAGGTTGCCGAGGGCCGCCGCAATGCCGCCCTCGGCCATCACCGTGTGCGCCTTCCCGAGCAGCGACTTGCAGACCACCGCAACTCGCGCGCCCGCGGCCGCCGCCTCGATCGCCGCGCGCATGCCGGCGCCACCGGCGCCGATCACGAGTACGTCCGCCGTCAGCGTCTGGAAGGACTCGCTCAGAAGATCACCCTGGGTTCGTGAATGATGCCCGACATCAAAAGTCGGACATACACGTCCGTGAGCGCGACCGAGAACATGCTGTACCACGCCCAGGCTCCGTGCTGGGGGTTCGCCCGGTTGAGCAGCATGACGATCCGGTGCCAGAGCCGTCCGGCCCGCGCCCGCGAGAAGCGATCGATCCGGCCGCCCATGAGATACCTGAACGAGTGGCAGGTCAGGCTGTAGGCGCTCAACAGGATGACGTTGACCAGCAGCACGACGGAGCCCAGGCCAATGAAGAAATGCCCTTGGAGCATGAAGGCGCGCACGACATCGACCCACAGAAAGAGCAGCACGATCAGGCTCAGCAGCAGGAAGTAGCGGTGATAGTTATTGAGGACCCAGGGAAATCGCGTCTCGCCGCGGTAGCGGCCGCGCTTCAATTCCTGGATGGCGCAAGCCGGTGGGTCCCAGAAGAATGACCGGAAGTACGACTTCCGGTAGTAATAGCAGCTGCCTCGGAGGCCCAGCGGAATGACCGCGAGGATGGGGATCAGGATACCGATGACCGGGACTTTGATCAGACCGAAGCCGAGCCAGGTCGAAAAGAACGGCGAAACGTAGGGATCGTAGCCGACGACCGTGCCGGAGAAGACGGACCAGCTGGCATAAATGACGAAGGCGCTGTAGCAAACGACCGTGAGAGCCGGCTCGATCCACCAGGCTCGGCCCGGTGACGCCTCCTTGGCCGACGCCGGCCGCGGAGTGAGTGCCTCAACCGCCACGCGATAAGTCTACCGGCCCTTCAGTCGGAGCTGGCGCTACGGCGACCGAGGAGTACCCCGACGACCGAGGCCACAACGGCCATGCCGAGTGCCGCGCGCGCCGGGATGCCGCGCCGTCCGTTGCGGGACGCGCCATTGCCCGCGTGTCCGTTGCGCTCACGGCGCCGGCCACCGCCGACGGCCGCGAGTTCGCCTTCAGGTCCCCACGCCGGAGTGGCGACGGCGTGGCTGTCTTTGCCCGGTAGGTCGATGGGTACGGGGTAGATCACGCTGTTGACCTCCACGCCGATCATGGTTATCAGTCCCAGGAAGAAGAAGAACGTCATTAAGAGGAAGAGCAGGCCAAACGTGGCGCCGTACTGGTTGATGCCCCGGTTGATGGAGAGGTAAAGGGGAAACAGCAGGGTCACAAGCTCGAACAGGATGCCCGCCGCGAGCGCACCGGGCACGACTTTGCGGAACTCCTGCTTGCGGTTTGGAATCACGTAGTAGATGCTACCGAACAGAAGGAAGCCGGCAACCACCCCAACGATCACCTGTAGGATGAATGCCGCCGCGCCCGAGTAGAGGAAGGTGGGAATGTCGGGGATGTTCTTGAGGGCCGGAAGAATCGATGAGGTGGCAACGGCAACGCCCACCAGGATGGTGAACAGGAAGACCATGCCGACCGCGATCAGCTTCTGCCGAATGAAGTCCCTGGGTTTGGTGTGACAGATCACTGCGAACGCCTGCTCCATAGCGCCGAACAACGCCGACCCTCCCCAGAGAAGGCCGACCAGGCCCACGATAAACAGCAGCCCGCTCTGACTCTTCACGCCGGTAACGGCCTTGATCACCTGGTCCTGCTGCCCGGCGTCGTTCGGGATAACACTAAAAATCGTCTTGTAGACCGCGATGTTCGCCTCACCGAAAAAGCGCAGGGCAAAGCCAAGCAGTGACGCGACAAAGATCACGATCGGGAACATGGCGAAGAGCGCATTCCAAGCGATCAGCGCCGCCCAGTTTGGCGCCTGGTCCTCGAGGAACTTGCGGATGACGCGCCCCGGCACGCTATCCATCAGCCGCCTCATCGCGTCGATTCTAGCTGACATCGGTTCTATCAAGTAAATGGCAACCGCGCCCGCCGAAGTCGAGGCGCAGAAGCAGGCCGCCGCGGAGCGCGCCCTCGAGCTGGTCAAGCCCGGCACCATCGTCGGTCTGGGGACGGGGAGCACGGCCCGCTACTTTATCGAGGGGCTGGCCCTGAGGGTTCGAAACGGCCTCACGGTGCACGCGGTCGTGACGTCGCTCGAGAGTCGTGCCCTGGCCGAGGCCGGCGGCATCCCGATCAGGGAGAGGGCCGACGGCTCACTCGACCTGGCCGTCGATGGGGCGGACGAGATCGACCCGGCCGTCAACTGCGTCAAGGGACGCGGTGGGGCACTGCTTCGCGAGAAGATCGTGGCCCACGCCAGCCGCCAATTTGTGCTGATCGCAGACGAGACCAAGCTGGTCGGCCGGCTGGGGCGCGGCCCGGTGCCGGTCGAGGTGCTGCCCTTTCTGTGGGAGGCGACGAGCCGCTCGATCGAGTCCCTCGGAGGGAGGCCGCAGCTCCGAATGGCGCCCGGCGGTCCATTCAGGACCGACAACGGCAACCTGGTGCTCGACACCAGCTTTGGCGTTGTCGACGCGGCACTCGGGGTGGCGCTCCATGGGATACCAGGTGTCATCGAGCACGGACTGTTTTTCGGGATGGCCCGGGCGGCGATCGTCGGCTCCGCCTCCGGCCTCCGAATACTTGGCGAGCTCGCGTGAGCTTGCCCTATGCTTAAGCGCTGAGATGCCGTTCGAATACAGAGTGGTCAACACCGTCGAGCAAGCCAACCAGCTGTCCGAAGACGGATTCGAGCTGTTCACCATCCTTCCGCCAGGGCCCAGCGGGGGGCCCGACCGGATGTACTTGCGTCGAGAAAAGCGTCGCGGCCAGACGCCTGGATTCTCCCGAGAGTCCAAATCCGAGTCGGGGTAGAGACCCGGGTCGGGTAAAGACCCGATTGACGGACTTTTGGCGCGAACTTATACTGGCGTAGTCAGGAATCCGGCAAGCGGAGGGCGGAATTTCCGCCCTCGCTGTGTTTATTGGGTTCCAGGAACGGGTAGGAGTGACGGGCCCACCAGGGGGCGTTCACAGGAGTTATCAGTGATTCAAGAAATGGCAACGTCGACGCAGGCGACGCACTACGAGTCGGCCGTGCGCGCCATGTCTCAGGCCGCCGCCGAGGCGGAGTTGACCCATGCCCCGATCCGGCTGGCCTACTGGCGGATCGCGGCGATGGACAGCCTGCTCGACCGGCTCGAGGAGCTCCGGCTGGCCGGCGAGCGCGCCGTACCGGAGGACATCCGGGATCTCGTGGTGGCCTACGCGGCGCGCCACGACGCGCAGCTGGCCGATCGGGTCCAGCGGATCGATGCCGACGACCTCAACGGGGTCCACGACGCCGTGTTCGAAGCGCAGGGCCGCGTCATGCTGGAGCTCGCCGAACTCCGCCGGGTGCCGAACTGGCAGGACCTGGATTTGACCCTCGCGCCGGGCGACGACGAAGCCGCCTGACGCGGACGTCGCCGACGCCGCCGATCGAGAACGGCCGCTCGACATCCTGGCCGACCGCGCCCGCCGGCTGCTGACGATCCAGTGGGCGGACGGCCATCAGTCTGCCTATGACTTCGAGCTGCTGCGCTGGAACTGCCCCTGCGCCGAGTGTGCGGGCGAAATGGGCGTCCCTGGCAAGCTCGCTACGACATCGGAGCTCAGCGACGACCAGATCGATCTCGACCAGATCGAGCCGGTCGGCCTTTTCGGCGTGCGGCCTTACTGGAAGGACGGCCACAACACCGGGATCTATGGGCTCAGCTTCCTGCGCGCAATCTGCCCGTGCGACGAATGCGCCGCGGCGCGAGCCGGGCGCTGACGATCAGGCGGGATTCGGGCCGACGGGCCTGGGGGCGCTGCCGTTGAGCCCGAGGCTGGCCTCGAGTGCCGCCTTGGGCTTGTAACCGAGGACCTGCTCGGCGACCTTGCCGTTGCGGAACATCACGACGTGAGGAATCCCGCGGACGCGATACCGCTCAGCCAGAGCCGGCTCCTCGTCGACGTTCACCTTGGCGATCTTCACTTCGGTGTGGTCAATAGCGAGTTGCTCCAGAACCGGCGACAGCATCTTGCAGGGCCCGCACCAATCGGCGTAAAAGTCCACGATCACAGGCTGTTCCGAGAGGATGACCTGGTCCTCGAATGTGGCGGTCGTAACGTGAACGGCTTTACTCATGACTCTCCCTTTCTTGGACGAACTGCATCAAGAGTAACCCAGATTCGGCTTCGGAAATTCCCGGGCTCAGGCTAGCCGCGCCCGCAGGCTCACCGGGCCGGGCCTAGTTCGAAAAGACCTCGACGACCATCGTTTTCACGCCGTTGCTGGCGACCCCCACGCCGACCCGGTGGTAGGCCGCTTTCAGGATGTTCGCCCGGTGCTCCGGCGAGTTCATGAACATAGTGTTGATCCCCGCCATCGACGGGTTGGTCGACCACGCGATGTTCTCCCCGGCGGTGGTGTAGGGGATGCCCCACAGTCGCAACAGTCCGACAAAGGCGAGCTGGCCGGTCGAGAGATCGTAGTGCGAGAAATAGTTGCGGTTCAGCATGTCCTGGGCCCGGTACTGGGCGACGCGCGCCAGCGAGGCGCTGTAGGCGAGGGAAGCCAGGCCGTTGGCGGCCCGGTCCTGGTTGATGAGGCTGAACTGAACGCCGGCCGCACCGCCGACGCCAAGGACGGGCGGGGGCGGGGCCGGAGCGGGATGCGCCGAGCCCGGCCGGGCAGCGATGGGTGCAGGGGCGGGCGTCGCGGGCGCCGCGGTTGGGGCCGGCGTCGACGGGGGTGTGACCCGCAGCGCCATCCGCTCGAGGCCGTTGACGCCCGATTGCAATGACCCCAGCGTCGTCACGTGTGCCCCGGCGAGCGGCCGGGTCGCGATAGGATTCGCCGGGCGGTTACCCAGGATGCTGATGGTGGCGAGCACGGCGAGCGGCGCACCCACGATCAGGACGGCTCTCGTAACTGAGCGTGACAATACCCATACCCCCTTGTGGTCGAGTCTCGCGGATTTTAGGGGCTCGGCGGCCGATCAACCAACCTTCCAGGCGCCCGAGAAACCCTCCCGCCGGGCTATCCCGTAACCGGCAGGAGCGCTATCAGGCGGAGGCGGCGACGAAGAAGAGGAGCTGGCCCAGCAGCTGGCCAGGCAGGATGGCGATCATTGCCAGGTAGAGCAGGCCGGTGGTAGACATGAACGACCGGAGGCGGCAGGTTGGCAACGCCAGCCCCGCCGCCACCAGCGGCAGAAACACCGCCCCCAGCGCCCAGAGCACCGACAGCACCGGGCTCAGCGTCAAGGGATGGGTCAGCGACCCGGAGCCGTGGGCGAGGCCTCGAAGCGTCAGGGGGAACAGCACCGCCTGCAGGACGAGGCTCACCAGGAGGACGCCGATGGCCCGCAGCAAGGGGCGGTTGGTCAGCGTCGGCGTCACCAGGTACCAGTGGCCGAGCAACATCCCGGTGGTCGCGGCACCCAGCACGGCGGCGGACAGCGCCACGACCAGGGCGATGGCCGCGCCGTTGAGAAGCGAGCCGGCCAGAGGCCAGAGGGCCGCGGCGATGCCGGCGAGCAGGAGCGCCGAGGCCGACAGCGTCAGCGCCCAACTGAGGGTCGATGCATCGCGGCGCCAGATGACAACGGCGTGTGCGATCAGGGCGAGAACGAGAACACCCTGTAAGAAGAGCAACGCCTGCGCCACGGGCTGATTGATCGCGAGCAGGCGGTGATACGAGCCGGGCGGGCCGGCGAGGACGACGAGGAACGCGAGCCCGCCCAGGATGGCATACGTCACGGCGATGAACTTCAAAAAGCCGTGGGTCAGGCCGCCAGTCAGCCGCAGGTATGCCACCGTGGCGAAGCCGCCAACGGCGGTCTCCGCCAGCAGCAGAAAGAGCGCCAGCGGCAGCGTCAGCATGGCGACGCACTCGTGGCAGCTGGTGATGGGAACGGTATCGAGCAGGGCCATATGCGCCGATATAGATTAGGCAAGTGACGGACGAGACCCGAGGCTTCGTGCCGGTCAGCTTCAAAGACGGCCGCTGGACGACGGCCGAGGGCGAGGAAGTGCCCTGGTACGAAGTGCAGACGGACCTCGTCCCGCAAGCCGACGTTGACGGTGCGCTCGAGCGCGTGCTCAGCGTCTACGGTGTGAGCGACGTCGTCGTCGACGCTTTCGACCAGTTCCGCAAGGAGCTCAAGCAGCCGACGGAAGGTTCCAGTCAGGACGGAGGCTGATGCTCTTTCGGCGTGACCGCGAGCAGGATCCCCGGGTTGTCAAAGATCCGCACCGGCTCCCGCCGGGGCAGGTGCTCACGCTGAAGTGGCCGGTGTTGTCATACGGCAGCCCGCCACGCTACGACATGGATCGCTGGCGCCTGCGCCTCTATGGCGAAATTGACGCCCCGGCGACCCTGACCTGGGACGAGGTACGAAAATTGCCGTCGGCGTCGATTACGGCGGATATGCACTGCGTCACCACCTGGAGCCGCCTCGACAATGCCTGGGAAGGCGTCGCCTTCAAGGACCTGGTGGCGCTCGTCAAGCCGCGCAGCAACGCCCACTACGTCATCGCGCACTGCGACGCCGACTACACGACGAGCCTTCCGGTCGAGATCCTCGCCGATGACGACGTGCTGATTGCCTACCGGCACGACGGCGCCGAGCTGACGCCGGATCATGGCGGGCCGCTGCGGCTGGTCGTCCCCAAGCGCTATGCGTGGAAGAGCGCGAAGTGGCTGGAGGGCCTCGAATGGGTCGAGCACGACCGTCTCGGTTTCTGGGAGCGAAACGGCTACAACAACGCCGCCGATCCCTGGAAAGAGGAACGGTACTGGTAGCTATACTCGAATAACGGGGTGCGTTTGGAACGCTGAGAGGTGGAATGCTCCGCCAACCCTTCGAACCTGATCTGGGTAATGCCAGCGGAGGGAAACCATGACCGCACAGGTCGATGACATCTCGTCAGACGCCTTTTTCAAGGTCGAGACGCACGGCATCGACGCGATTCCCGACGCCGAGCGTCACGGCCGTCCGGCGGAACTGGGGTTTCTGTGGGCGGGCGCGTTCGTCAACTACGCCAGCCTGCTGACCGCGAGCCTGCTGACGACGTATTACGGGTTGGGCGTATGGGACGGGCTGCTTGCGGTGCTGATCGGCACGCTCGCCGGCGCGGTGATCCTCGGCCTCCTCAGCAACACCGGACCGAAAAGCGGTCAGCCGCAGATCGTCTTCACACGGCGCATCTTTGGCAATCGCGGCGCCTATCCGGGTGCGGTGCTCACGCTCTTTCTGGGGGTCGGCTGGTTCGCCGTCGACACCGTGATCGCGGCCCTGGCGGGTGTCCAGCTGCTGCAGGTCGCAGGCATCCGTGCCGATGTGGCGGGCAAATTCTTGTTTCCCTGGGTGCTCGCCATTGCCGCCGCGAGCGTCGTAGTCGCCGTCTACGGTCACCGGACGATCAAAGTTTTCGAGACTTTCGGCGCGGTGGCGTTCGCGGGGATCTCACTATTGTTGTTCGCGCTTCTCGCCGGCCAGATGCACTGGACCACCGGCGCCACGGTGACAGGAAATGATTACCTCGGGGCGTTCGTGCTCGGCGTGATGAGCTGCTTCGCGCTCGTCGCCTCCTGGTATCCGTTCGCCAGCGATTACTCGCGCTACCTGCCGGCCAGTAGCTCCATGCGGGCGGTCACCTGGTGGCCGATCGTCGGCGTCACACTGCCGATGCTGTTACTTGGATTGTTTGGCTTGCTCCTGCCGACGATCGACCCCAAGCTGGCGAGCGACTCGGGCGTCCTGGCGGTGATCACCCAGCACGCGCCGGCAGCAGTCGCCGTGCCGTTCTTCGCCTTCGTCATCCTGGGTGAGATCTGGGCGAACTATCTGGACGTCTACACCGCCGGGCTCGTCACGCAGACGCTTGGCGTTCGTCTCTTGCGATGGCAGACGGCGCTCGCGGCCGGCATTCTCGGGGCTGCCATCGCCACCGTGGCCGTCGTCGTTTGGGATTTTCACCTCTTCTATCAAGACTTTCTGATCCTGACCTACCTATGGGCACCGGCCTGGGCGGCCGTCGTGTTGCTGAGTTTCTTCGTCTTCGGCCAGGGTAAAGTCAGACCCGCGGTGCTGGCCTGGGTGATCGGTACCGCCGCCAGCCTCGTCTTCGTCAACTATCCGAACCTGTTCTCGACCGCCTTTCCCGGCGCCCATTATCCCAATCAGCCGTTGATCGACGCGCTGCATGGCGCCGACATCTCGGGCGTCGCCAGCGTCCTGGTCGCGGCCGGGTCCTATCTGGGTCTTCGTAGGGTGATGGCATGACATTGCCGGTCGCGCTGTCGATCGCCGGCTCAGACTCCGGGGCGGGAGCCGGGATCCAGGCCGATATGAAAACATTCGCCGCGTTTGGCGTCTACGGCCTGACGGTCATCACGGCGATCACCGCCCAGAACACCGCGGGCGTCCGGGCCGTCCAGGAAGTCGATACCGGCGTGATCGCCGCGCAACTCGATGCGGTCGCCGACGATTTTGCGATTGGCGCGCTCAAGACAGGAATGCTCTCGAGCGCGGCCATCATCGAGACCGTGGTCGCCGGTATCGAGCGGCATCGGCTCCGCCCCCTGGTCGTCGATCCGGTGATGATCGCGAAGAGCGGCGACCGCCTGCTCCGTGAAGACGCGGTCGATGCCCTGTGCCGATTACTGCCCCTGGCGAACGTCGTCACGCCAAACATTCCGGAAGCCGCAGTGCTATCCGGGCGAACGATCCGGACTCGGGAGGACCGCGTTGCTGCGGCCCGCGCCATCATGCAGTTGGGAGCGCAGGCCGTCGTGATCAAAGGCGGCCACACAGAGGACGACCCGATCGTCGACCTGCTGGTCGATGGCCAGGGTGTCCACGAGTATCCTGCTCCGAGAATCGTGACGACCAGCACGCATGGCACCGGCTGCACCTTCTCCGCGGCGATCACGGCCGCACTGGCCACGGGCGTGGATCTCCCGCACGCCGTGGCTGAGGCTCGCGACTACGTCTCGCGCGCCCTGGCGTCGGCTCCCGGGCTGGGGCACGGGCACGGTCCGTTGAATCATTTCCCCGCCATCCAGGTGGCGCATGCTCGTCACTGAACGAGATCTCGAGTACCTGGAGGGTGTCCACCCGCCGCTCGGGCCGGTCCTCGAGGAGATGCTCAAGACCGGCCGAAGCGACGGCGTTCCGATCGTCAATCCCGCCGCCGGGCGGCTGCTGCGTGTGCTGGTGACGGCGCTCGCTCCCAAGCGCGTCCTCGAGATCGGCACGGCGATCGGCTTTTCGACGCTGTGGATGGCGAGCGCGCTTCCTGCGGGCGGTCGCATCGATACCATCGATCCTGATCGAACTCGCACCGAACGGGCGCGGCGTTACTGGCTGCGCGCGGGCGTGACCGACCGCGTGCGGGTGATCAACGAGCCGGCGCTGCGCGTGCTGCCGCGACTCGCCCCGGGTATCGAGTTCGCCTTCATCGACGCCCTCAAGCCCGAGTACGCGGCCTATCTGGACGCGCTGCTCCCCAAGATGGCGCCCGGCGGAATGATCACGGTCGACAACGTGCTCTGGAGCGGCCGGATTGCCGCCGGCGACCACGATGAGAACACGGACGCACTGCGGGCCTTCAACGAAACGTTCTTGCACCATGAGCAACTCGAGGCGACGGTGTTGCCGGTCGGCGACGGCTTTGGCATCGGCGTCGTCCGCCCGCATGGCTAACAGAGCCGCCGGGCGCTAAAGTTTCACGGTTGCCCACCGACGCTGAGGGACTGACTACAGAGCGCGTTCTCGAGGCGTATCGCACTGTGCTGCGGGCCCGTGCGCTCGACGACCGTCGCTTCGTCTTGAACCGCGCCGGCAAATTGGCTTTCATCATTTCGCCGCGCGGCCATGAGGTCGCACAGGTCGCAGCCATCGCCGCACTGCAACCGGGGCGCGATCGCTTCTGTCTCTACTATCGGAATTTTGCCGCCGCGCTGGCCTGCGGCTTCACCTCCGAAGAGCTCATGCTCGCGGCGTTCGCCCGCGCCGCCGACCCGTCGAGTGGCGGGCGCCAGACCCCCGGGAACTTCGGCAGCCGCCGCCGCGGCGTCGTGATCGGTTCGAGCACCGTCGGCCCGCAAATCCCCAAGGCGGCTGGGATCGGCCTGGCCTTGAAGTGGAGAGGGGAGGGCGCCCTCTGCTTTGTGAGTTTTGGCGAGGGGGCGACCAGCCAGGGCGACTTCCACGAGGGCCTCAATTTCGCCGCGCTACATCAGTGTCCAGTGATCTTTTTCTGCGAGAACAACCATTGGGCGATCTCGGTGCCGCAAGCGCTGCAAGTGGCGGGACCCGGGGTAGCAGAACGAGCGGCCGCTTATGGCATTTCTGGCACAAGAGTCGTCGGCGATGATTTTTTTGCCGTGCATGCCGCCGTCGCCGAAGCGGCGCAGCGCGCGCGGTCTGGCGGCGGGCCGACCCTGATCGAAGCCGAGGTCCTGCGGCTGCAATCCCATTCCACGGACGATGACCAGCGAGCCTACCGTGACCCGGCTGAGCTCGCTGCGGAGGCGCTGAAAGATCCGATTCCACGGATGCGCGACGCATTGATCGCTCGTGGCTGGCTTTCGCCGCAGGCCGATCAGGCAATGCGTGACGACGTCAATCGCGAAGTCGAGAAGGCGACCGAGGCGGCCGAGGCCGCACCCGAGCCGGAGCCGGGCTCGCTTGGCCGACACGTGTACGCCGATGCCTGAGCGCACGCTTGTCCAGGCGGTGCGCGACGCGCTCTACGAAGAAATGGAACGTGAGGACCGCGTGTGCGTGCTCGGGCAGGACGTCGGTCTCAAGGGCGGGGTCTTCAAGGCGACGGAAGGCCTGCAGCTGCGCTTCGGCGCTAACCGCGTGATGGACATGCCGCTGGCGGAGTCGAGTATCGCAGCCGTCGCCCAGGGCCTGGCGCTCGAGGGCTTCAGGCCGGTAGCCGAAATGCAGTTCGCCGACTACAGCTATCCCGCGTTCAACCAGATCGTCAACGAAATCGCGAAAGTGCGCTATCGCTCAAACGGCGATTTTTCGTGTCCGCTCGTGATTCGCGCCCCAACCGGTGGCGGGGTTCGCGGTGCCCTGTACCATTCGCAGTCCCCCGAGGCCTTTTACTGCCACGTGCCGGGACTCAAAGTTGTCCTGCCCTCGACGCCGGCCGATGCCAAAGGTTTGCTCAAGGCCGCGATTCGAGACCCGGACCCGGTCATCTTCCTCGAGCCGAAGAAGCTCTATCGCGCTGAGCGGCAAGACCTGGCCGAGGGCGATGCCGCTCTGCTACCCCTCGGCTCAGCGGCGGTCGTCCGCCAGGGCAGAGACCTGACGGCTATCACCTACGGATACATGCGGGCAGTCACGATGCAAGCGGCCGCCCGGCTCAGTACGGACGGCATCGAGGTAGAGGTGATCGACTTGCGCACGCTCCGCCCCTGGGATGTCGAGTCCTGCGTCCACTCGATCCAGAAGACCGGCCGCGTGGCCGTCGTTTACGAGGCCAACCGGACCGGTGGATTCGGCGCGGAGATCGCGGCTGAGCTCGCTGAGCGTTGCTTTGCCAGCCTGGACGCCCCGGTTAGTCGCATCGCCAGCCCCGATGTCCCCGCGATGCCGTTCAGCCCGGCGCTCGAACACGCTTTCATGCTCAACCCGGACAAGGTGGCGGACGGGTTACGGCGGGTCGCCCGCTACTGATGCCGCTGCGGCATGAAAAATCCGTGAGAAAAACCGATGCAAAACCGGACGGCTGTCTCCTATACTTTCTGGTGGGGTTCTTGTTCCAAGCCCCCCGGAACCAGGACCCCACTTCCTCCTTCCGGTGCTGCACCATGCCCGGGGTTGCCAAACGTTTGCCCTTCCTGCGGCTGGGGGAGGGGTTGGGTGGGGCCTCCAGCCGACCGTCCCTAGAATGGGAACGCTTTGGCCACCAGCCGTCAGACCGCCACCTCGAAACGCAACGGGGTGTTCATTTCCGTTGACATGGAGGGAATGGCGGGCATCGTGCACCTTCAGCAGGTGATGCGGGGCATGCCGGAGTACGAACGTTCGTGCCGGTTGATGACCGCGGAGACCAACGCCGCCGTCGCCGGGGCGCGCCGCGCCGGCGCCACGCGCATCGTCGTCAACGACTCGCACGGCGACATGCGCAACTTCCTGCTCGATGAGCTCGATGAAGGGGTGGAAGTCATCAGTGGCGGGGATAAGCCGTACTCCATGGGGGCCGGGCTCGACCCGACCTTCGAGGTCGCCTTCTTCGTGGGCTACCACGCGTCCGTGGGGCGCGAGCACGCCATCATGGATCACACCTACGGCGGTCGCACCGTGTACGCGCTACGCATTAACGGCCGCGAGCAGAGCGAGGCGACGCTAAACGCCGCGCTCGCCGGCACCTTCGGGGTCCGCACCGCCCTGATCACGGGCGACCAGGCCACCATCGACGAAGCGGCGGTGGCGTTGCCTGGCATCGAGGCGGTCGTCGTCAAGGAGGCGCTCGGCCGGCAGGCGGCCCGCTCGCTCCACCCGGTCGAGGCCTGCCGCCGGATCGAGGCGGGGGCCTATCGCGCCTATGCCGAGCAAGCCGGGCGACCGTTGTATCAGGCGGAGGGGCCCTTTTTGCTCGAGATCGACTGGATGAACGCGAGCATGGCCGATCTCTGCGTCCAGCTCCCGGAGGTTGAACGCGCGGGCGGGCGGACGGTCCGCTACCGCACGGGCGACTTCCAGACCTGCTACCGGATGCTGCTGGCTCTGCTGGTCATGGCCACGCCCGCGGCCTACCTGTACCCGCGCCCGTGACGCCGGCGGAGGCGATCGAGCAACTGCTCCAGGGGACCGCGCTGCGCCGCGATCAGGCGCGTGACGTCATGGACCAGGTCATGGCCGGTGAGGTCACCACGGGGCAGCTCGCCGGCCTGTTGATCGCGCTGCGGGCTGGGGGCGAAACCGTCGAGGAGATGACCGGCTTCGTCGAGTCGATGCGGGCGCATGCGACACCGCTCGAGCTCCCGGCCGGTGCGATCGATACCTGCGGCACCGGTGGCGACCGGGCCGGGACGTTCAATATCTCCACGGCCGCTGCCCTGGTCGCCGCGGGTGCGGGGATCCCGGTGGCCAAGCATGGAAACCGCGCCGCATCCAGCCGATGCGGGAGCGCCGATGTGCTTGAGGCGCTGGGGGTGGACATCACGCTCGATGCGAAGGGTGTCCGTCGGTGCATCGACGTTGCCGGGATGGGCTTCTGCTTCGCGCCCACCTTCCATCCGGCGATGCGCCATGCCGGTCCGGCCCGCCGAGAGCTCGGTGTCCGGACCGTCTTCAATGTCCTCGGTCCGCTGGCGAATCCCGGCCGGGTGCGCCGCCAGGCGCTCGGCGTCGGGGCGGCCCCGCTGGCACCCCTGATGGTCCGCGTGCTGAAGGACCTCGGTCACGAGCGGGCCCTGGTGTTCTACGGTGAGGACGGTCTCGACGAGCTGACGACCACGGGCGGCTCCCGGGTCTTTGAACTACGGGACGGCGGCGTCAGGGAGTACGAGCTCGACCCGCGGGACCTCGGCCTCAGCCGGTCGCGACCCGAGGACCTGTTGGGCGGCACGCCGCCCGAAAACGCCGATCTTTTGCGCCGAGTTCTCGAAGGCGAACACGGACCGCGCCGGGACGTGGTGCTGCTCAACGCGGCCGCGGCCGTGCTGGCAGCCGGTCGGGCGGACGACTGGCCAGAGGCCGTGACGGTGGCCCGAGAATCGCTCGACAGCAAGCGAGCCGGGCAGGTCCTGGACCGCCTGGTCGAGACGTCGACGCGCTAGCCGGAGGCGAGCCCGGCGATGCCGCCGGCAAGCAGCAGCAGACATACCAGGCCGACGAAACCCCAGGCCGCCCAGTAGGTCAGCCCCGAAAGCCGGCGAACCCGCCGCAGGCGGCGCATCTTGCCCAGCGCCGCGCTCAGAGCCTTTTCCTCGGTCAGCACTATCTAGTCGCAACGAGCGGATACCGGGAAAACCTTCTCGAAATCCCGGCGATTATGCTGTAGCCGATGCCGTTCCGGATCGCCGTCATCCCCGGCGACGGCATCGGTCCGGAGGTCATCGCCCAGGGGCTGCGGGTCCTGGATGCGGTGACCGCGGCCACCGGCACCCGGCTGGAGCGCGTCATGTATGACCTGGGGGCCGAGCGCTACCTGCGAACCGGGGAGATCCTGCCCGACACGGTCTTCAAGGAGCTGCAGACCGTCGACGCGATTTACCTGGGCGCGGTTGGCGATCCGCGGGTCCACAACCCGCAGTACGCAGCCGGGCTGCTGCTCCGGCTTCGGTTCGAACTGGACCTCTGGGTCAACCTGCGGCCCTCACGGTTGCTGGCGCCCGGGCTGACGCCGTTGCGCGACGCCACGTCCATCGACCTGGTTGTGGTTCGTGAAAACACCGAGGGCGCCTACGTCGGAATTGGCGGCCAGTTCAAGCGCGGGACGGCGGATGAGATCGCGATCCAGGAGGACGTGAACACGCGGAAGGGGGTCGAGCGCATCATTCGGTACGCCTTCGAGCTGGCGCGGCAGCGCCGCGCGGCCGGCCATCCAGGTCGCGTGACGATGGTCGACAAGAGCAATGCGCTCTATCACGCCCACGATCTCTGGCAGCGCGTCTTTGCTCTGGAGCGGCAGGCCGCGCCCGAGGTCGAGGCGGAGCACCTCTTCGTCGACGCGGCCGCGATGCAACTCGTGAAGGATCCCTCTCGGTTCGACGTGATCGTCACGTCCAACATGTTCGGCGACATCCTGAGTGATCTGGCCTCAGAGCTGGTCGGCGGTCTCGGCCAGGCGCCCTCGGCGAACATCAACCCGGACAATCGGCGCGGGCTCTTCGAACCGGTGCACGGCTCGGCACCCAAGCATGCCGGCAAACGTATTGCCAATCCGGTCGGGGCCATCCTTGCGGGGGCCATGATGCTGAGGCACTTCGGCGATGCGGCGGGCGCGCTGACGATTGAAGGCGCCGTCATGTCGGCGGCAGCGGAGCGGCGCACCACCAGGGACCTGGGCGGCGCCCTGAGCACAACCGATGCCG
>VBFX01000156.1 GCA_005889395.1 Chloroflexota bacterium | reverse complement strand
ATTCCCAGCGGCAGGTGCAGGTCGACGGCAATCGCTTTCGCCAGAACGACGCCGCCGCGGGGGATCCCCAGGACGACTGTGCGGTCGTGGTCGCGGTAGCGCTGCAGCACGGCCGCGAGGCGCTGGCCGGCATCGAGGCGGTCGCGGAAAATCACCGAACTACAATAGGTCGATGTCGACGGCCGCGACCAATATGCCCGGCGTAGGCGACCTGGCGCCCGATTTCAGCCTTCCGGGGACGCCCGACGGCGATCCCGTTTCCCTCTCGTCCTTCAAAGGCAGCAAGCA
>VBFX01000157.1 GCA_005889395.1 Chloroflexota bacterium | reverse complement strand
CTTTGCCCTTGGCGAAGAGCTTCACACCGCTGTAACCGGCGAGGGGACGCCGTCCTTGCCCGTGTAAAACCTCCGCTACAACGTGTTACCGGCCAGCAGCAGTGCTCTAACCTCGTCGTCGGTAACCTGTGGCCACTCCTCGAAGAAGTTCCCGACCGCGTAGAACGGCTCCGGAGTGGCGAGGCAGACGAATTCATCGACCTGTGGCCTGAGCCAGCCGGCCGTATCGGGTGGGGCGACGGG
>VBFX01000155.1 GCA_005889395.1 Chloroflexota bacterium | reverse complement strand
CGAGGTGATCACCAGCAGTTCGTGAAGGCGGAGACCCAGGTGCTGGGACTGAGCGTCGACCACATCTGGGCCCACAAAGCGTACGCCAAGAGCCTGGGCGATCTCCCCTTCCCGATCCTCGCCGACTGGGACAAGTCCGTCGCCCGCCGCTACGGCGTGCTCAACGAAGAGCGAGGCGTCGCCCAGCGGTCGCTGTTCCTGGTCGATTATCGAGGCTACATCCGCTGGCGCAACCCTCACTACGACTGGCGCAGCCAGGAACAGTACGCGCAGGTAACCGAGGCCATGCTGGCGCTGCCGATGATCCCGCGGGCCAAGCAAGCGGCCCCCCAGCTCGACCCTCCGCAGAAATAGAAAAGGCCAGCCCGAAGGCTGGCCGTTCATGGTTGAGGGGTCTAGCTCTTGCCGTTGGCGACGACGGCCAGGATGTCCTTCTCGGACAGGATCAGGTACTCGGTCTCGTCGAGCTTGATCTCGCTGCCGGCGTACTTGGCGTAGACCACGCGGTCGCCGACTTTGACATCGAGGGGCTCGCGCTTGCCGGTTGTCTCGATGAAGCGACCGTTACCGACAGCCTCGACCAGGCCCTCCTGCGGCTTCTCCTTGGCGGTGTCGGGCAGGACGATCCCACTCTTGGTCTTCTCCTCACGCTCGACGGGCTTGATCACGACTCGGTCGCCCAATGGACGTAACTTCATATAACCCTCCTTAGGTGGTGACAGTACATTAGCACTCAGTAAGCCCGAGTGCTAATGATAACGGATGGAGCCGGGTCTTTCAAGACGTAGGGTCTGTGAAGCGCTTGTCAGGACGCCCCGGGGGGCGTACCCTCGCATCACGATTTACGGGAGGGAGGAACTCATGAAGAGAGTCGTTCGGCTGCTCGTCGTGCTCCTACCGCTCGCCGTGCTGGCAGGCACTGTTCCGGCTTCGGCCAATGATGAGGCCGGATACCTCGCCCTCGGCGATTCCGTCGCGTTCGGCTACAACCCACTCGTCTTTAACAGCAATCCGACCGACACCGATGCCTACGTCGGTTATCCAGAAGTCCTCAGCAAACACGTGGTGAACGCGTCGTGCTCTGGCGAGACCAGCGGCAGCCTCATCGTCGGCCCGCCCGACAATGGGTGTGCAGGTTTCAGGTCTGTGGCCCCACTGCACGTCGGCTACACGGGGACCCAACTGGGCTTCGCGATCGCGTACATCCGCGCCCACCCGGACACGCAGCTGGTAACCATCGATATCGGGGCCAATGATTTGTTTGTCCTGCTCCGGACCTGCGCAGGATCCAGCAGCTGTTTCGCGGCAGGATTCCCCGTCATGCTGTCCAGTCTCGCGAGCAACCTGGTGACGATCTACGGATCGCTCCGCGCCGCCGGCTTCACGGGCCACCTCGTTGCCCTGACCTACTACGTCACTGACTACAACGATCAGAACGCGGTTACGGCTCTGGGGGCGATCAACCAGGTCGTCGCGGCCGTGACGACGGCGTTCGGAGGACGAGTCGCGAATGGATTCGCCGCATTCCAACGCGAGGCGATGGAAGCCGGCGGCGACAGCTGCAAGGCCGGCCTGCTGATCCGGCTGCCAACCGGCGGCTGCGACATCCACCCATCTCGGCTGGGGCGAAAGCTCCTCGCCCGCGCCGTCGAGGCCGTCAACTAGCAAACTAGGCGAATCCGAGGCTCGGGTCTGCGTCGAATGGCGCCGGATCCGGGCCTCGCCGGTCCCACTCGATCAAGGCGGCGGCGCCGATCATGGCGGCGTTGTCGGTACAGAGCTCGGGAGCAGGGATGACGAGACGTGCCGCCTTGCCCAGGCGCGCGCCAGCGGCCTCACGCAGGCGGCGATTGCGCGCGACGCCGCCGCCGAGCACGATGGTCGGTGCGGGGTCGGCGGCCTGGGCCGCCTCGACCCGCTGCAGGAGGGCGTCGACGATCGCTTCCTGGTAGCTGGCGGCGAGGTCGGCGCGTGCCTGGTCGGAGATCGAGCGGCGTTTGCGGACCTCGTAGAGCAGCGCGGTCTTGACGCCGCTGAAGCTGAAGTCGAGGCCCGGGGCACGGGGTCGCGGAAAGCGGACCGCCCGCGGATCGCCCGTCGCCGCCAGCGCGTCGATTGCCGGGCCGCCGGGGAACGGCAGACCGAGAACGCGCGCCCCCTTGTCGAAGGCCTCCCCCGCCGCGTCATCGAGCGTCCGGCCGATCACCGCGATGCCGCCGTCCTGCTGCCATCGGACCAGGTCGCTGTGACCCCCGGACACGACCAGCCCGAGGACCGGCGGGTGGAGGTCCGGCTCCTCGAGCAGCCCGGCGAAGACATGGGCGGCGAGGTGGCTGACGCCGATCACCGGTAGCTTGCGCGCCCAGGCGATCGCCTGCCCCAGGTTGACGCCGACCAGGAGGCAGCCGACCAGGCCTGGCCCCCTGGTCACGGCGACGCCATCGACCTGCTCCCAGCGGGTACCCGCGTTCTCCATCGCGCGCTCGATCACCGGCACCAGCGTCTGGAGGTGCGCGCGCGCGGCAATCTCCGGCACCACCCCGCCGTAGGGGGCGTGCAGCGCGTCCTGGGAACGAATGACGTTCGAGAGCAGGCGCGGGCCGCTGGCGATGACCGCGGCGGCGGTCTCATCACAGGAGGTCTCGATCGCCAGGACGCGCCGGTTGGGCTGGGCTACTGCGGTGTGCTGCTGTCGAGCCCTTCGATCTCGAGCGTTTGCAGGATCTCGTTGAAGCGCTTCTTGAAGCCGGGCGCCTGGATCGAGTCCGACCACATCACGATCGCATCCTCGTTGTTGTCGGTGTAGTAGCCACGGCGGCGACCAATGACCTTGAAGCCAAACTTCTCATAGAGGCGGACGGCGACGTCGTTGGACGGGCGCACCTCGAGCGTCAGCCAGCGCGAACCCAGTTGATAGGCCCGCTGGATCAAGGCCGCCATGAGCGCGTGCCCGTAACCCTTGCCCTGCTGGTTCGCGCGCACGCCGACGGTGGTGATGTGCGCCTCGTCGCTCATCTTCCACAGGCCGGCGTAGCCGACGATCTCCTCGTCCCGGCGCAGCACGAGATAGTACGCGGAGCGATTGTGATGGAGCTCCCGGTAGTAGGCATTGCGCGGCCAGGGTGTCGGAAAGATCTGCCGCTCGATCGCCTGCACCTCGGGGATGTCTTCCTCGTGCATGGCGTCGACCAGTGTTCGGGACTTCAACTGCATCATGGGGTCTTCCTTCTGCGCTCCTCCGCGGCCGCGGGCTGAACGTACAGCGCCTGCACTTCATCATATCGCAGCGGTTTTTGCGAATCGAAGGTCCAGATGGCGGAGTCGAGCAGCGCCGCGCTCAAGGGCCGCCGTTCGCCGGCGGGCAGCTCGAGGTGAGCCAGCCCGGGGATCCAGCTGGCCAGCCTGCCGGCGGGCTCGACGATGACCCGGGCCGCGGCAGGCAGCCACCCAGCAAGCTCATCCACGGGGAGGCGGCGGGCCGGCTCGCCTTCGCGCCAGGCATAGACTTCGCGACGGCCCGCGTCGCGCAGCGCCACGCTCGCCGGATCACCGGTGGCGCGGCGGGCGAGGATCGCCAGGCTGTCGGCAACATACAGCGGGATATGGCGCGCGTAGGCCAGCCCGGCCGCCAGCGACAGCCCAACCCGAAGACCCGTGAAGGACCCGGGGCCGCGTGCGGCCACGACGCCCTCCAGGTCGTCGGGCTTGCCGCCGGCCCGTTTCACGACCGCGTCCAGTCGGACCAGCACTGGCGGATCCGCTCGATCTCTGACCCAGTCGTCGGCGGCGAGCTGGCGGCGCCCATCGAGGACGACGAGCGCCTGGTCAACGCCGGACGTGTCAATCGCCAGGCGCATGAAACACCGCCCGGATCCGGTCCGGCCCGCGGAGGAGTGTCAGACGGCGCCGCGTCGGCGCCTTGCTCGTCAACCCGATTCGGATCGTCGCCCAGTCCTCGAGGACACCGGCGCGGTCCGGCCACTCGATGACGGTGACCGCGTCGGGCGACGGTTCGTCCAGGCCGGTGTCGACCCAGGCCATGCCATCCAGACGATAGAGGTCGTAGTGCTCGATCGGGACACGGCCCTGGTAGTGGTGGTGCAAAACAAAGGTCGGGCTGTGTACGCCGCTCGTGACGCCCAGGGCCTCCGCGATGCCCTTCACCAGCTCCGTCTTTCCCGTGCCGAGGTCACCTTCGAGCGCGATGACGTCACCGGGCTCGAGGACCTGTGCCAGGCGGCGGCCGAGCTGGCGGGTCTCACCGACCGACGTCGTCTCAACGAAAGTGTTCATAGCCGGCGCCTTCGAGCCTCTCCACTCGCGAGCCATTGCGGAGCCGAATCCCGGGCCGAGCGTCGATCTCGCCCACCACAGTCAATGGGAGGTCGATGCGCTCGAGGACGCGCCTGGCCGCTGCGATGCGCGCAGCCGGCGCCGCGCAGACCAGCTCGAAGTCCTCGGAGTCCTTGACCGCCAGCGCCCATTCCGTCCGGTGCAGGCCTCGCGCTAGTGGGAGTCGCTCGATATCGATCGTCGCTCCAAGGCGCGTGCCGTCGAGTAACCGCTCGACCTCGCGGTAAAGACCATCGCTGATGTCGCCGCCGACCCTGATGCCGGCGTCGACCAGCACGCGCCCGGCGATCACGCGTGGTGTCGGATCCAGCTGGGCGGACACCCAGTTGCGTTCTCTCGCCGTCGAGGGCCGGCGCCCTGTTTCCAGCAGTCGCAGTCCCGCCGCGGCGCCACCGAGCGAGCCGGTCACGCCGAGGAGCCAGCCGGCGCGTGCCCCCTCGCGCCGCAGCATCGACCGCGCCGAGCTGAGCCGACCGACCAGGGTGGCGGTCAGGGTGAGCAGCCCCAGCGTCCCGCTGACGTCTCCGCCGGCGATCGCGCAGCTGAAGCGCCGCGCCTGTTGCGCGATTCCCTCGTACAGGCGGCGCGCATCGGCAACGGGAAGCGTCCCGCGCAAGGTGAGCGAGACGAGCGCGTAGCGTGGCTCCGCACCCATCGCGGCCAGGTCGCTGAGGTTGATGGAGATCAGCCGACGGCCGAGTGTCGCAAAATCGAAGCCCGGCCACTCCAGACGAAAATCGATCTCCTCGACCATGGTATCGGTCGTCGCCGCCACGAATGGATCGCCGCGCCAGACCGCGGCATCGTCCCTTGGCGCGGCCACCAGCAGGGCTCGCGACGGCGGATCGACGTAACGACCGATCGACCGCAGGAAGCCGCGCTCGCCCAGGTCCGCAAGCGTCCGCGGCCGGCGCGCGATGCGATGGGCTATACGGGGAGACCCTCGACCGGGCTGCTGGCGACGGCCTTCAGGCCGATGTGCGCCCGGCCCGCCTTGAATGCCCGGCGCCCGGCGACGACCGCCTCGGCGAAGGCCCTCGCCATCTCGGGAGGATTCTGCGCCCGCGCGATCGCGGTGTTGACGAGCACCGCGGCGGCGCCGACTTCGAGACATCGCGCCGCCTCGGAGGGGACGCCCAGACCGGCGTCGACGATGACCGGCACCTTGACCTTGCTGACGATCAGCTCCAGGTTCAAAAGATTCTGCAGCCCGAGCGTCGTGCCGATGGGCGCCGCGCCCGGCATCACCGCGGCGGCTCCCGCCTCGTAAAGCCGGATCGCCTGCACCACGTCGTCGCTGGTGTAGGCCATCACGATGAAGCCTTCCTTGACCAGCTGGCGAGTCGCCTCCAGCGTCGCCTGCGGGTCGGGCAGCAGCGTGTCTTCGTCGCCGACGACCTCGACCTTGATGAAGTCGGAGAAACCGGCGGCGCGGGCCAGGCGCGCGAGCCGGACGGCCCCTTCCGCGGTGGTCGCGCCGGCGGTGTTGGGCAGAAGCGTGTAGCGGCGCAGATCGATGCCCTCGAGCTCGGAGCGGCCTCCTTCGAGATTGAGACGGCGGATGGCGAGCGTGATCATGTCGGGTTGCGCCGCCTCGAGGCAGCGGGCGAGCACCTCGTTCGAGGCGAATTTGCCGGTGCCGTGGATCAACCGCGACCGGAGCGGACGACCACCGACGACCAGCGCATCGTCGCCTGCGCCGCCGCCCCCGGGACGGCTGCACGTCGAGCTGCTTGAGCAGGTCAAGGAGGCTCACGCCATCGGGGACCTTGCGCGGCTTGCCGTTGAGCGTGACCTCGACCTGGCTCATCGGCGCGACACCTCCAGTCGGGTCACGAGGGCTTCGTGCAGGCGGCGGGTGGCTTCCGCCGGATCGGGCGCGTCGTAGATCGCGCGGACCACCGCAACGGCCGGCGCGCCCGCGTCAACAACGGTGGCGACATTGTCGAGCTCGATCCCGCCGACCGCCACGAATGGCCGGTCGATGACCGCGGCCACGCGGGACACGAGCGCGGTGCCCACGGCAGGGCGGCCCTCTTTCGTTGGCGTTGGAAAGACGGGCCCGACGGCGACGTAGTCAGCGCCCTCGTGGACGGCGAGCTGCGCCTGGACAAGGCTGTGCGTCGAACGCCCGATCAACCGGCCCTCGAAACCCGGCAGGGTGCGCACGGCGACAGGCGGGAGATCGTCTTGACCGAGGTGCACCCCATCAGCATCCGCGGCGATCGCCAGGTCGGCGTGATCATTGACGATGAGCAGCGCCTCGTGCGCTCGCGTCAGGGTGCGCAGCGCGAGCGCCAGGCGGTACTGCTCCAGCGTCGGCATCGACTTTTTCCGAAGCTGGATGACGGTGGCGCCGCCCTCGAGCGCCGCCTCCACGATGCGTGCCGTCTCGACCTCGTCACCCCGATCACCGGTGATCAGGTAGAGGCGCATGCGCGCCAGTCGCTCACGTCGTTCCTCGGCTACTGACATAAACAAGCCGCCCCCGGCAGCGGCGGAATGCACGAGCCCGTTTCCTCCGCAGGTATTACCTGATCAGGTTCTAGGGTCAGCCGGCGGACCCGACTTTCTCAGCATTCCGCTCCCCTAGGGCGACACTAATTATAGGTATCGGCGCGGGACCCGGCTCGAGATCGCGCAGAGGACTTCGTACGAGATCGTGCCGGAGGCCTCGGCGAGGTCGTGGGCGCTTAGAGTCGCGGCGCCGTCCTCGCCAATCAACGTCACCACATCACCGACCGCGATGTCGGGAACGGATCGTACGTCCAGCGCCGCCTGATCCATGCTGATGGTGCCGGCGATCGGGACGGCGACACCGCGGACGATGGCGCGACCGCTACCCGATGCGCGGCGGTGCAGGCCGTCGGCATAACCGACCGCGATGGTCGCCACCCTTGCCGGCTCGCGCGCGAGGAACTTGCGACCGTAGCCGACGCTCCCGCCGGCGGGCACCGTCAGGACGTTGGTCACGATCGTCTGCCAGCGAAGAGCCGGGCGCAGACCCGGGAGGTCGTCCCAGTTCTGAACCGGCCGAACACCATAGAGGATGAGCCCGGCGCGAACCAGGTCCAGGCGCGCCTCGGGAAAGCGGAGCAGCCCCGGGGAGTTGGCGGCATGGCTGAGGAAGCCCGTGACGCCCGCCCGGATCAGGGCGGAGCGGGCATCGAGAAACACGTGCAACTGTTCTCTGGTGAAAGCAGGGTCCTTGTCCGCGTCGGCGAAGTGCGTCCAGAAGCCTTCCAGCCGCAGGTTGGGATCGGCATCGACCTCGATGGCGAGCTGCACGGCCTCCTCGGGCGCGGCGCCCAGGCGGTGCATTCCAGTGTCGACCTTGACGTGAACGCCGATCGCGGTCGCGGCGGTCTTGAGCAGTGCCAGGCCTTCGCGGTCGTAGAGCGTCAGCGCCAGTTTCGCGGCGATCGCCGCCGAGAGCGCCGACGGCGGCGTGTACCCGAGATTGAGGATTGGCTCGAGGAGGCCGGCCCCGCGGAGCTCGATCCCCTCGGTCACCGACGACACGGCGAGCCAGGTCGCGCCGCCCGCAATCGCCGCCCGCGCCGAGGACACGGCACCATGCCCATAGCCGTCGGCTTTCACCACCGCCATTACCGCGGTCGTCTCGCCGACGAGCTGCTTGACGAGTTTCGTGTTGTGCGTGATCGCCGACGGATCAACGTCCGCCCACTTCGTCGCGCCGTGTTGCGTCAGCGCAACCGCTCCATGACGCGCGGGAGCTGGGGCAGGAGGTCGGAGGCGAGCACGCCGGCCTGGCCCATCGATGCTTCGAGGTCCATCCCGGCGAGGCTGTGCAGATGCACGCCGGTCACGGCCGCCTCGAAGGGCGGGAGCCTCTGGCCCATCAGCCCGGCGATCACTCCGGCGAGGACGTCACCGGTCCCTCCCGACGCGAGGGCCGGCGTGGCGACGGCGTTGAGGGTCACACGGCCATCCGGGGCCGCAATGACCGTACCGGCGCCCTTGAGCACCACCACTTTGTTCCACACCTTGGCAAAGCGCGAGGCAATCCCACGCCGGTCCTGCTGCACCGCGGGTGTCTCCAGTCCTGAGAGGCGCGCGAACTCCGCGGGGTGCGGGGTGAGGACGATCTGCGGTGACAGGCGCGGCAGCATGGTGCGGTGCTCGGACAGCAGGTTGAGCGCGTCCGCATCGAGCACCAGCGGCGCCGCGACGCGGGGGACCAGATCCTCGATCAAGCGCCGCGTTGACGCGTCCCGCCCGAGCCCGGGCCCGATCACCCCGGCGTCGGCACCCGCGAAGCCGCGCAGGATACCGCTCAAGGACGCGTGCCCAACGACCCCGGGCGAGATCTCCGGGACGGGGCCGACGATGACCTCGGTGCACTTCTCAGCCAGGATCGGATAGATCGATTGCGCCACCAGCAGGCGGACGATGCCTGCGCCCGAGCGCGCTGCCCCCATGCTCGCCAGGTAGGCGGCGCCGGTAAAACCCTGCGACCCCGCCAGCAGCACGACGGTGCCGAAGGTGCCCTTGTGCCCATCGCGAGGACGGGCGGGGAGCCGGAAACCATCCGGCAGGGCGCCGGGCGGCAGGATGGCCTCGGCTTCGGGGATCACCGCGACGGCGACGGCGAAGTGGCCGTCGTGCGCGATGCTGACGTCGATGTCGCGCCCGGTCAGCGTGGTGGCAGGCGCGACCCGGACGTGCGGGCGGCCGTCGTCACTGGGAAGGATCTCGACATCGCGCATCCGCGGCCGCGGGACGCCGGTCGGCATCGCCTTGCCGATGGCTTCCTTCGCGGCCCAGCGGCCCGCCCACCGTTCGGGGCTACCGCCGCAGTAGTCGATCTCTCGGTCACTGAGGAACTTGTGGAGGAACCGATCGCCGAACCGTTTCTGGGCCTCCGCAATGCGCGGAATCGCGGCCACATCCACGCCGACCCGAGGCGTCACGGTGCTTACTCTACGGTGACGCTCTTTGCCAGGTTCCGGGGTTGGTCGACATTGCAGCCGCGCTCGGTGGCGACGAAATAGGCGAAGAGCTGCAACGCGACGACATTGGGGATGGGCGACAGAAACTCGGACACCGCCGGCACTTCGGTACGGTCGAGCTCGACGTCGGCGAGCGTGCGGTCACCATCGCTGATTAGCGCCAGCACCGGCGCGTCCCGGGCGATGACCTCCTGGATGTTGCTCACCATCTTCTCCAGAGTCCCGGCCCGGGTGGCGATCGCGAACACGGGGAAATTCTTGTCGAGCAGGGCGATCGGCCCGTGCTTCAGCTCGCCGGCGGCGTACCCCTCGGCATGCAGGTACGAGATCTCCTTGAGCTTCAGCGCGCCTTCCAGGGCAATCGGGTAATTGATCCCGCGGCCGATGTACATGAAGTTGCGATAGCCGGAGTACTTTTTGGCGAGCGTCTGGAACGCCTCGGCACGGTCTAGCACCTGCTGGACGGCAGCCGGGAGAGCCTTGAGATCGGCGGTCAGCTCGCGCAGGCGCTCGGGCGCGAGCCGGTGGCGGACCGCGGCCAGCCGGATGCCGAGCAGGTAGAGGCAGGTCAGATGCGCGATGAAGGTCTTCGTCGACGCCACCCCGAT
>VBFX01000154.1 GCA_005889395.1 Chloroflexota bacterium | reverse complement strand
TCCCTCGGACGCCCCGCCGAGGAGGAAGAAGCAACCCGGACGCGCCTCGAGGAAGTAGGCGAAGTCCTCCCCCACCATGAGCGGATCTGACATCACGACCGCGTCGCTACCGACGACTCCCGACGCTGCCTCGCTCACGAGCCTCGCGATCGCCGGGTCATTGATGGTCGGTGGTGTCCCCGAGTCGTGCCGGAATTCGCTGCTACCCCGCAACGTGCCGGCGATCCCTTCCGCCACCTGGGCGATCCGCGCGAGGAGGTGCCGTCGCAGCTCCGCATCGAACGTCCGCAGCGTGCCCTGGATGACGACCTCTCCCGCTACGATGTTGGCCGCCGTGCCGCCATGCACGCTGCCGAGCGTGATCACCACCGGTGCGACCGGCGACGTCTCGCGGCTGACCAGCGTCTGCAAGGCCGTCACAACCTGAGCGGCGATCACGACCGCGTCGATGGTCAGATTGGGCTGTGCCCCGTGGCCGCTTCTTCCGCGAATGATCAACGTGAACATGTCGGCACTCGCCATCACGACACCCGGCGGCACCGCGACCTGGCCGGTTGGCAACTGCGACCACACGTGCAGTCCCACGACGCGGTCGATGCCCTCGAGGACGCCCGCGTCGATCATCGGCTTGGCGCCGCCGGCTTGCTCCTCCGCCGGCTGAAAGGCGAAACGAACCATCCCGGGTAGCTCGTGCCGGCGCTCGGACAGTGTGCGGGCGAGCTCCAACGCGATCGCCATGTGGACGTCGTGGCCGCAGGCATGCATCACGCCGGCGTGGGTCGATCTGAACGGCACGTCCGCCGTTTCGGTTAGGGGAAGGCCATCCATGTCGGCCCGCACCAGCACCGAGCGTCCTGGCCGCTCCCCGCGGATATCGGCCACCACGCCGGTCCCTCCGACGCCCTGCGTGAGTTTGTCGACGCCGAGCGCATCCAGCCGCTCGGCGATGTAGTGCGCGGTTTCAACCTCCTTGAAGCTCAGCTCCGGCGCGGCGTGCAGCTCGCGTCGATGCGTGATGAGGTGCTGCGTGACAGCCGCGTCTGGCTCACGCACCGCGGACCGTGGCGTCGAGGCCATCGAAAACCATTCTGTCAAACTGAATTCGATGCCGCGTTCGCTTGCCGAGTACCAGCGCAAACGCGATTTCAACAAGACGCCCGAGCCGAAAGGCACCCCCGAGCCTTCCGGCCAGAGCCGCTTTGTGGTCCAGAAACACTGGGCCACGCGACTCCATTACGACTTCCGGCTGGAGATGGACGGCGTTCTCGTCAGCTGGGCCATCCCTAAGGGTCCAACCTTGAACCCCGCAGAAAAGCGACTCGCCGCTCATGTCGAGGACCACCCGGTCAGCTACTACGACTTCGAGGGCACCATCCCAAAGGGCGAGTACGGCGGTGGCACGGTGATGATCTGGGACTGGGGCACGTTCGAACTCGAGGAGAGCACGCCGGCCGAATCGCTCAAGCGCGGCGAGGTCAAGTTCCGCCTCAACGGCGTCCGGCTGCGCGGCCGCTATGCGCTGGTGCGCACCCGGTCGGAGAAGGACTGGCTGCTGATCAAGAAGAAAGACGAGGCGGCCGATCCGAGCTTCGACATCGAGAAATTCGATACCTCGGTGAAGACGGGACGCACCAAGGAGGAGATCGAGCAGGGTAAGGACGCCGTGTGGTCGAGCAGCCGGGCTGAGGGCGAGGGTGGACTGATCAACCTTGCCAACGCCGAAAAGGGTCCGATGCCCAGGAGTCTCGACCCCATGAAGGCCCAGCTGGTCGACGAAGCGTTCGATAACGAGCGCTGGCTCTTCGAAGTCAAATGGGACGGCATCAGGCTGATCAGCTTTATCGACAACGGCAAGGTCTCACTGCAGACTCGCTCCGGCCGGATCGTCGACAACGAATATCCGTCGCTGCAAGCGATCAGCGGGCTCGTCAAGGCGAAGCAGGCCGTGCTCGACGGCGAGATCGTCGCCCTGGACGACCAGGGGCGGCCGTCCTTCCAGTTACTGCAGAACCGCGAGCGCGACAAAAGACCCCTGCAGTACGTCGTGTTCGACATCGTCTATGCCGACGGCCAGCGGCTCTTCAAAGTGCCGGTCGAAGACCGAAAGCGGCTGCTCCGCAACCTGTTCGCCGACACCTCGCTGCTGAAGTACTCCGAACACGTCCTCGGCGAAGGCAAGGCGTTCTTCAAGGCGGCCCAGCAGAATCACCTGGAGGGGATCGTCGCCAAGCTGCGCGACAGCCCCTATCAGCCGGGAGTGCGCAGCAGCGCCTGGCTGAAGATCAAGGCCGTCCTTCAGCAAGAGGTCGTCGTCGGCGGCTTCACGGCGCCTCGCAACAGCCGGAAATATTTCGGCGCGCTCATCGTCGGCGTCTTCGAGAACGGCAAGTTCGTCTACACCGGCCACGTGGGCGGCGGCTTCGACGAGAAGACCCTCGCCGAGCTCTACAAACTGATGAAGCCGCTGATCGTTAAGTCACCGCCGTTCAGCGGCCCGCCACCGCATGCCAACGAGAAACCGACGTGGGTAAAACCGAAGCTGCTCGTCGAGGTCAAGTTCAGCGAATGGACCCGCGACGGGGTCATGCGCCAGCCGGTCTTCCTCGGACTGCGCGATGACGTCGATCCGCGCGAGGTCCGTCGAGAACTCCCCGGCGACACGGATCGTGAAACGGCGCGGGCCAAAGCCACTGTCGTGGCCACGCCGAAACCCCCGGCTCGGGCCGCAACCTCGCGCGCCCGGGTCGCCAGAAAGACGTCAACACGGACGGTGCGCCCCGCCGCGGCCGCACCACGAAAGGCTGCGGCTGCGGACATCCCCGATACGCCGCTCAGCCGGGCGGCAGCCAAAATCGCGAAGCAGCTCGGCACCACCATCCGAGGGGCGAGTCGAGCCGAGCTGGAGGCGCTGGATGCGATCAAGAAAGAAGGCAACTGGGAGATCGGTGGGCGCACCGTGCACCTCACCAACCTCGACAAGCTGCTCTTCCCGGAGGACCGCTACTCCAAACGCGATTTGATCCGCTACTACGTCCAGGTCGCGCCCGTGATGATTCCCCACTACAGCCAGCGGCCGCTCTCCATGAACCCACACCCCGACGGCATTCATGGCAAGAGCTACTGGGTGAAGGACAAGCCGGATTACGCTCCCGAATGGATCCCCACTTTCCGCTACGAGGATCAGAAGAGCCTCAAAGACTGGATCCTCATCGAGGAGGTGGCCACCCTGGCGTGGCTCGCGAACCATGCGGTGATCGACATGCATCCGTGGTATTCGCGGGTGGACAAACCGGAGTACCCCGATTGGTCCGTGGTCGACCTCGACCCGGCCGAGGGCGCGACCTTCAAGGACGTGATCGCGGTGGCGAAAGTGGTCAAGAGCGCGCTGGACCACCTCAAGCTGAAATCCGTGCTGAAAACGACCGGCCAGAGTGGCCTGCACGTCTACATCCCGATCGAGCGCCGCTACACCCTGGACGAAAGTCGCGACTTCGTCGCCAAGCTGGCTCACACGATCGCGGAGCTGATGCCCGACAAGGTCACCGAGGTCTGGGAGGTCAAGCGCCGCACCGGGAAGATCCGCATCGACTACACGCAGAACGTGATCAACAAGACGCTGGCCGGTCCTTACTCGGTCCGGCCGGCGATGCACGCGCCCGTCTCGACGCCAATCACGTGGAAGGAGCTCGATGATCCGCAGCTGCGGCCCGACCGGTGGACGATCAAAACGCTCGGCGACCGGCTGCTCGAGGTCGGCGACCTCTTTCACGACGCCTTGATCGTCCGCCAGCGTCTGCCGGCGATCTGACCCGTGACCAACGGCCGCAAGGTCCCCGCCGATCTCCCCGCGATGCAGGCCTTCATCGACGCCTGGATCAAGGAACGCGGAGATTACTGGTCGCCGCTCTCGCAATACGCGCGGTTGGCGGAGGAAGTCGGCGAGCTCGGTCGCGAGCTGAATTTTCAATTCGGCGAAAAGCCACGTGCGGCCAAAGATGCCGCAGGTTCCATTGCCGATGAGCTCGGTGACGTGCTCTTTATCGTGATCCTGCTGGCCAATTACCTAGGCATCGACCTCGCCTCGGCCCTGACGGAGACCCTGAAAAAGTACGAGGACCGGTCGCAGACCTAACGTCCTGCACTGCTTATCCACAGGACTTTTGCACTGCCTGTGAGCAGCTGGTGGAAAAAGTCCCGCAACAAATGTTCCGTCTGGACGGGTCTAACCAGCTAGTCGTATTCTCATGTCCCGCTCGATCGAACATCGGGTGCCTTGGTGAGAGGGGTCGAGTCAAGGAGTGCGGCGGCACGGGAAGAGTTCATGTCAATCGTTTGCGGTTTTATTGGCTTGACAGCGGTTAAAAGCCGGGCATAGAATGCGGGCAAACCTATATGTTGTGCTGGATCGGATCGTCAAACCCCACATTTAGGGGGAGGTAGCGGACCAAGGCTCACGCGCTTGAACGGGAAACTACCGGCGGCGGCAGACGCCGGACGGCACGCAGTGTGCCGGCGCTCTTTGTGAGCTAGGGGGAGACCATGCTCAGGAACACGCTCAGGATGATCAACCAGCAAGACCAATGGTTTAACCAATTACGCCGCGAAGAGTCCGCCCGCCGCACGCTTCGGTACTCGCTCTACCAGGCGCTCGAACAGGTGGAACGCTTGCTCGAGAGCGACATGATGGAAGTCCCGATCGAAATGCAAGCCCGCCTACGGCAGATCATCGAAGCCGTCGATCCGCAACTCGCCTATCGCATGGACCAATCGGGCCCCAGCGCCCTCGACATCCAGGACATCATCTTCGAGGCGCAGGACCGCCTCATCAAGCAGGTCCGCGCCTGACAGTCTTTTAACCTCGAACGCCTCGCCTCCTGCAGTGGCGCCCGGGAGCAATCCCGGGTGTCATTGCGTCCGGGGGTAGTCTGGCGCTATGCGAGACGCGAAGGCCCGCAAGGCCGACGTCCTGGCCGCGCTCGAACAGCACGCCGATATGTGGCTGTCGACCGCCGACCCGGCAGGACGCCCTCACCTGATCCCGGTATCAGCCTGGTGGGATGGCACCCACCTGGTGATCGCGACGGCGGGCGCCAGCCGCACGGCCAAAAACCTGCAAACGAACCGCGCCGCGCGGGTGGCCGGTGGATCGCCATCGGACGCCATCATGATCGATGCCGAGGTCGTCGAAAATTCTGCGGTAGAAGACTCGCCCGACCTGGCCCGCGGCTTTGCCGGCGCCGTCGGTTGGGACCCGCGCCAGGTCGGTCCTGGCTGGTTCTTCTTCCGCCTGCGACCGACTCGGATCCAGGCCTACCGCGGATACGACGAACTCGACGGCCGTGATGTGATGCGGGGCGCGAGGTGGCTCACATGAGCGACGGCATCGAGGTCTGGGACCTCTGGTTCCCGGGACCCGGTGCGACCGGGCTACCCTTTGCCCGAAGCCGTATCAGCGGCGCCGATGCCGGCGACCGCCTGCTGGTTCACGCGGCCCCAACAAAATTGCAGGTCACCGTCCGCGATGCGAGCGGCACGGTGGTGGCCCGCGGCGACGGGCTGGAGCGCCACGAGCCGGGGCCGATGAGCTTTCTCGTGCGGCATGGAGCCACCATCACGCTCGAAGACGGCTGGCCGACCGAGAAGGACGTTGGACGCGTGGTGCTGCTTCCGGGCGGTGAGGCCGGCATCCTCAAGAGCTGGTGGAACGCCGACGACCGCAAGGAGTGGCGCTGGCAGGTCGAGTTCTACAACCAGAACCGCGGCTGATCCGCCGGCGTGCTTACGCCTGCACGAAATAGGATCGGCAAGCCAGGTCGATCAGGTCCGGCTCGAGCCGCGAGGGGCGGCCCAGAAAGTACGCCACCTCGTCGAGTTGGTTGAGGATGTCGCGCGGCTGGCATCCTCGCAGCGGCCGTTTGAATGGCTTGTAATAGCGGTCGAGCACGTACTGATAGCCGACCTCGTTGAACACGATCTCGAACTCCTTGCACGCCCGCTCGAAGATTTGCCGGAATTCGATGGCCGTCGGATCCGGTACATGGATCTTGTAGCGCACGCGCCGGAGAAACGCTTCGTCGACCAGCGATCCCGGCTCGAGGTTGGTGCTGAACACAACCATCGCCTCGAAGGGCGCGCCGACCGCCATGCCCGCGCCCGCCAGCGTGAGGTAGTCGATCCGGCGCTCCAGCGCGACGATCAGGCGGTTGAGTAAGGCGCGTGGTGAGGAGTCCTGGCGGCCAAAGTCATCGAGCAGAAAGATGCCTCCATTGGCTTTGAGGTGGATGGGCGCCTCGTAATAGCGCATCAGTGGGTCGAAGGAGGGAGACAGCTGGGACGTTGTCAGCTCACCACCGGCCTTGACGAAGGGCCGCTTGACCATGACCCAGCGAGGATCGAAGTTGCCCGGCAGCTGCCGCTGGACCCGCTGGTGGTGGAGCGGATCGTAGAGCCGCATCACCTGGCCCTCTATGTCGATCGCGTACGGGATGTAGATCGGCTCACCCAGCAGCTCGGCGCACGCCTCGGCGATGGTGGTCTTGCCGTTGCCCGGCGCGCCGTAGAGAAAGAGTGGGGCGCGGGCATTGACCGGAGGGCCCAGCTGGACCAGCAGATCCGGGCTGAGCGTGAGGTGCTGCAACGCGCGCGTCAACCAGGCCGCCGTCACGTCAGCCTGGCTCACCTGGGCGCGCACCGAGATGTCGTACTGGGCAAAGGGCACCGGCGCCGGGCCGACATAGTGGTCGCGGGCCAGCACGTCCCGGGCACGCAGGCGCCCTGGGTCGGTGATGAGATACCCGAGCGTCTCGCCGAAGTCGTGGCTCTGGGAGGGGCCGGCCATGCGCCCGATGGTCTGGGCCCAGCCCTGCTCCACCAGGCTCTGGATCGCCGGGGTCACGGTCTGATAGGGCAGGCACAACGCGGCCGCCCAGTCCTTGGCCGACATCGGCGACTTGAAATAGATGTGCTTGAGGAGGAGGTCGGCCAGGCGCGCCACCGGGAGTCCAGAATCTTCGGTCCGCGCCGGGGCGATCGGGAAGAATTCCGGGGTGGTGGCTTGAGGCGGTGGCTGAATGGCCATTGGGCAAGAAGGCCGCCGGCTTGGGCGGCCCTCCAGAGCAACCGGTTGCCGCTCGACTTTCTTGCGAGATCGAACTCAGGCTGACAGGGCCGGCCGGGGTCCGAAATAGCGTTCGACGGTGAGGCCATGGTGTTCCAGCTCGGCCCGGGCCAGGGGCTCGAACCGCCGCAGATACCAGTCCTCGGCCGGGTTATGGGAGTAGGCCAGCAGCTGGTTGTAGGGCAGGGTATAGATGGCCCGGCCGGCCAGGATCTCGAGAATCTGGGGGGTCAGTTCGGGCTGGGCCAGGGCCCGCCGCAGGGTCACATGGATGCCGCGCATATCCGCGATCAGTCGCAGACGTCGGGGCAGGAAGATGGCGAGGGCGAAGACGAGGGGGACGCTCGTGACGATGATGGCCAGGATCAGGGCAAGTAGGTGGATCCCGCGCGAGCCGGCCTGCCCCGCCGAGATGAGCGAGTCGCCGGAGTGAACCTTGAGCGCGTCGGCCGTCCGGTGGAGGAAGTCGGAGAGATACGGCACGCTGTTGGGGATTCCCTGCTCGAAGGACAGGATCCAGCTATCGAATGTCTTGCCGGCGTTGATCACGCCCTGGGCGAGCGCGTCGAGCTGGAGGACGAGGTTGTTGACCCAGAGACCCGCACGCACACACAGGTAAATCCAGGCCACCATGACGAGGTCGGCAAACATCCAGGCGAAGCGGCGACCGTAGACGTCTGGGTACAGGCGCATGAAGGCCCCCTTGAGGTACTGGAAGAAGAACGTCAAAGACGCCGGCAGTCTAGCGCGCTTTTCAGGCCAAAGTCGGCCTTCCGCCGGACTGGAGGCTAGACGGCCTCCAGGTACTCGATGACCTGACGGGTTAGCTGGGTCGGCGTCGAGGCGCCGGAGGTAACTCCGACGCGCGTCTTGCCCCGTAGCCATTCCGGCCTGATGTCCTTGACGGTGTCCACCAGGTAGGCCGGTTTCTGCGCCAGCTCCTTGACGACCTGCACCAGGCGCTTGGAGTTCGAGCTGCGCTCGCTGCCGACGACGATGACGACGTCGCACTCCTTGGCCGCCTCCACGGCCGCCTCCTGGCGATCCTGCGTCGCGCGGCAGATCTCGTTGTAGGCCTCCGTCTGCGGGTACTTCTCGCGCACCCGCTTGATCATGGCGGCCGTATCCCAGATGCTCAGCGTCGTCTGGCAGGTGACGGCGATCTTTTCATTCGTGATTTCGAGCGCGTCGACGTCCTGCGGGTCCTGCACCAGGTGAACTTTGCCGGGTGCCTCGCCGATCACGCCTTCCGGCTCCGGATGGCCGCGCCGGCCGATGTAGACGACGTCATAGCCGCGCTCGACCAGGTCTTTGACGAGATCATGGGTGACGACGACGTCGGAACAGGTCGCGTCCACCATGTTGAGCCCGCGCGCCGCGGCCCTGGCCTTAACCGCCGGCGAGACGCCGTGCGCGGTGAAGATCACCGTGCCGCCGTCGATCGTGTCCAGGCCCTCGAGCCGGTTGTCGCTATCGACCAGTTCGATGCCGTTCTCCTGAAGCTCGTCGGTGACGTGCGTGTTGTGGACGAGGTAACCCAGCATCCGGATCTTCTCGCCGGGCCGGGCTTTGGCCGTCTGCTTGGCAGCGCGAATCGCTTCGACGACGCCGTGGCAGTAGCCACGCGGCGTGATCTTGAGGACGTCCACGCTTCGAGTCTACCCGGGGTTCTGACCGGTGAAGCTAGCGAAGCGTGACGGCCCGGTGACGACGAATGGGCTTGGGAACGGGTGGCGGCCGTTCCGGGGTTGGCGGCGGCGGTGGCGGTTTTGTCCCGGGAACCGGCTCCGGCTCACGCGGAGGCAGCGGTTCCCTAACCAATGACGATGGGGCCGGAGGAGAAGTTGATGATCTTGAGAAACGCCAGGATGCTGACGGCGGCCAGCACCGTGAGGAATCCGCCGACGATGTAGGACGCAAGCCGGTGACGGGTGAAGACGGCGAGGCCCAGTAACAGCAGGACTATGGCCACCAGGATGTTCGCGAAGTTAATGTCGACTTTCAATGCTCACCTCCTTATGGTTGAGCTTCACGCCTGCGCCAGTGCTCGGTCAAGGTCTGAGATCAGATCGGCCACATCCTCGATGCCGACTGAGATGCGGACCAGGCCATCTGCGACTCCGTGTGCTCGCCGAGTTTCGGCCGGGATGGAGGCATGCGTCATCACCGCCGGCAGCTCGATCAATGACTCCACCCCGCCGAGGCTTTCGGCGAGTGTAAAGAGCTGGGTCCGCTCGACAACGCGCCGCGCCGGTTCGAGCCCGCCCTTGACCTCGAAGGAGATCATGCCGCCAAAGCCGGACATCTGGCGTTGGGCGAGCTCGCGCTGCGGATTCTTGGGCGAGCCGGGATAGAAGACCCGTGCCACCTTCGGGTGCTCGCTGAGGAACGCGGCCACCAGCCGCGCATTGCGGTCATGCTCGCGCATCCGGATGGCGAGCGTCTTGAGGCCGCGCAACACCAACCAGGCGTCCATTGGTCCCGGCACGCCGCCGACCGCGTTTTGCAGGAAGGCCAACCGCTCGAAAAGGTCGTCCCGGTTCACGACCAGCGTGCCACCGATCACGTCGCTGTGGCCGCCAAGGTACTTGGTCGCGCTGTGCACCACGATGTCGGCACCCAGCAACAAGGGCCGCTGGAAGTACGGGCTCATGAAGGTGTTGTCGGCCACGAGCAGCGCCTGCCGCGAGTGCGCCAGCTTGCTGACCGCATTGATGTCGACCAGCTTGAGAAGCGGGTTGGTCGGCGATTCAATCCAGACCATTCGCGTGCGATCGGTCATTGCCTTTTCGACGGCGGTGAGGTCGGAGCCGTCGACGAAGGAAAAGGTGAGTCCCATCGGTTCCAGGACGCGCCGGAACAACCGGTAACTGCCCCCATAGAGATCGTCGACAGCGAGCGTGTGGTCGCCCGGCTTGAGCAGCTGCATGACCGTGGCCTCCGCCGCCATGCCGGAGGCGAAGGCCAACCCGTGGGCACCGCCTTCCAGCGCGGCGATGCACTGTTCGAGG
>VBFX01000153.1 GCA_005889395.1 Chloroflexota bacterium | reverse complement strand
CTCCTGGAGGAGCGGCGAACTGATCAGCACATCCGCAGTGGCGATGTTCGTCGCCAGCGGGATATTGCAGACATTGCAGATTCGAAACAAGGTCTGGATGTCGGGATCGTGCGGATGCTTGTCCAGCGGATCCACCATGAAGAGGACGGCATCGATGTCGCCCTCGACCACGCGGCTGGCAATCTGGACGTCGCCACCATGCGGTCCCGCAGTCACGCGCTCGACGTCGAGCCCGACCTTGTCGCGAAGCAGGTCCCCGGTCGCGCCCGTGGCGATGATGTCGTATTCCTTCAGACGGCTGCGGTTGAACGTGGCAAACGCGACCAGGTCGGCCTTCTTGCCGTCATGGGCAATGATGGCGATCCGCGGCCGCTCGCGATTCGAACCCAACTTCACGCGCGAAAGCATACTGACCCACTATTTCGAAAGCATCGGGCGCTGGCTACAAAAGTGTGAAGGTATCTTTGAATCGGTCGCACACCCTTCCTCAACACCCGGATCGCCGCGCCTATTCCGCGATGGGATCACCCGCAGTGGCGCGCGTATTCCGCCAGGCCCGCGCATCCTGCAGAAAATGCGCGAGCAACTGGTGCCCGTGCTCGGTCAGGATCGCCTCGGGGTGGAACTGGACCCCGGCCAGCGGATGCTGCCGGTGCCGCAATCCCATCACGGTGCCATCCTCCGTCCACGCGGTGACCTCGAGGTCGGCCGGCAAGTCGTCGCGCTCCACGACCAGAGAGTGATAGCGGGTTGCCGTAAACGGGCTTGGCAGCCCGCGAAAGATGGATTGCTCGCGGTGATGGACGCGCGAGACCTTGCCGTGCATCACCTGCGCCGCCCGCCGCACCTGGCCGCCGTACGCCTCGCCGAGGCACTGGTGGCCGAGGCAAACGCCGAGCGTCGGCAGGGTGGGACCCAGCTCGAGAAGCAGATCCTTGCAGATGCCGGCGTCGGCCGGTGTTCCGGGCCCCGGTGAGAGCACGGCCGCAACCGGCTGCAGGTCCGCGACTTCCCCGAGGGTGATCTCATTGTTGCGGCGGACGACGACGCGCTCGCCGAGCTCACCGAGGTATTGCACCAGGTTGTAGGTGAATGAGTCGTAGTTGTCGATCACCAGCACGACGCCGCTGGGATCCACCTCAGCCCGCCGCCGCGAGCGCCTGCAGGAGCGCGGACGCTTTGTTGCGGGTCTCCAGGAACTCTTCCTCAGGGATGGAGTCGGCGACGATGCCGGCAGCCGCCTGGACGGTGGCGAGACCATCCTTCACGACCATGGTTCGGATCGCGATGCAGGTGTCGAGGTCACCGGTGAAGCTCAGATAACCGATCGCCCCCGCGTAGACACCACGCCGCTCCTGTTCGAGCTCGGCGATGATCTCCATCGCCCGGATCTTCGGCGCGCCCGTCACGGTGCCCGCCGGGAACGTTGCCCGCAGCGCGTCCATTGGACGACAATCGGCCCGCAACCGGCCGGTAATGTTCGAAACCAGGTGCATCACGTGCGAGTAGCGTTCGACCGTCATCAATTCGGTCACCTTGACGCTACCCGTCTCGCAGACCCGCCCCAGGTCATTGCGTCCCAGATCGACGAGCATCACGTGCTCGGCACGTTCTTTTTCGCTCGAGCGGAGTTCGTCCTCCATGCGCTGGTCCGCAGCGGCATCGCGGCCCCGGCGCCGGGTGCCCGCAATCGGGCGGTAGCGCACATTGCGACCCTGCACCGTGACCAGGATTTCCGGCGACGTCCCGATGATGGTGGTAGCGGGCAGCTTGAGGAAATACATGTAGGGCGATGGGTTGAGCGCCCGTAAGAGCCGGTAGACGTCGAAGGCGTCGGCCTGCAGCGGGATCGTGAACCGCTGCGCGATCTGCACCTGGTAGACGTCCCCCGCCAGGATGTGCGACTTGGCTTCCTCGACGGCTTTGAAGAACTCCGGCTGGGAGATGTGACCTTCGAGGTTGACGTTCGCGGGCCGGTCGGCGGGTTCGAGCGCGCGCAGGCGAACGGTACGGTTGAGCCGGCGGGCCAGGTCGTCGATCCGCGCTACCGCTTCGGCGTAGCGCGATTCGATCGGCGGCCGCTGTGTGCGGACATGCGTCACGAGTTTCAACCGGTGTCGGACGTGGTCGAAACAGGCGAGCGTGTCGGTGATGACAAAGACGCCGTCGGCCACCTGCAGCGGGTCGGCCTCGGGTAGCGGGAGGCGCTCGAGGTAACGGGCCGCTTCGTAACCGAGATATCCAACGGCGCCGCCGCAAAACCCTTCGGGAAGGCCTTCCGCCGGCTCCGCGGCAAATGTCTGCAGGTACGCCTCCAGCGCGCGCAGCGGATCGGTTCCCTCGAGCTCGCGCCGCCCGCTAGCATCCTGCACCGTGGCGCGGCCGTCCGCGATCGAGACGATCGCCATGGGATCCGTCGCCACGAATGAGTAGCGGCCAAGCTGTTCCCCACGCTCGACACTCTCGAGGAGGTAGGCCGGACCCTCGCCGGCCAGCGCCGCGTACGCCGTGACCGGCGTCAGTGCATCGGAGAGCATGTCGCGGAAGATCGGGACCATCGGCGCGCGCCGCGCGCGCTCTTTGACCTGATCGAGCGTCAATGAGACGGACACGACTCCCCCGTCATGACGCTGCAGGATACGGGATCGTTGCTGCGAGGGGAACCACGGTGGCCGGCGACGCATCCGCAAGGGTGGCGAGCAGCGACCCGGCCGACGCGGGCGCGTCTTTCGCGGCACGAATCAAGTCGGCGAGTACGGCACTGGCGGCGGCGTCCGGGCCCGCCCCTGGTCCTTCGAAGATGAGCGACCCGGCGTATTCGGCATCGACCGCAATGGCATTCATCGCGCCGTCAACCCGCGCCATCGGCGCATCAATAGGTACCAGTCGCGGACGGACGTCGGCCTGGATGCGCGTATCGTCATGAGTCGTCGCAGCCGCGATCAGCTTGATGACGAATCCACGCTGGCGACCATTCTCGATTTGCTCGGGTCCCACATCCCGAATTCCCACGCGCTCGATCTGGGACGGGTCGATGCGCCTCCGGAAGGCCAGCATCACGAGAATGGCGAGCTTGGCGGCCGGATCGTGGGCGTCGACGTCCGCGCTCGGGTCGGCCTCGGCCAGCCCGCGTCGCTGGGCATCGGCGAGTGCATCGGCGTAGCTCGCCCCGTCGCCCATCGCGGCGAGGATCGAGTTCGTCGTGCCGTTGAGGATGCCTGTGATCGAGCCGATCCGGTCGGCGCTGAGCGTGTCCGCGAGGGTTTCGACGATCGGGATCGCGCTGGCGACCGAGGCCTCGAAGCGAAGCGGACCGAGGCAAGCGAGCCGCGGACCTTGCGCGGCGACGAGCTGCTTGTTGGCCGTGATCACCTGCCGGCCCGCCTGCAGCGCGCTACGTATATAGGTTGAAGCCGGCTCGAGGCCGCCCATCACCTCGACGATGGCGTCGAACTGCGGCTGCGCCAGCAACTGCGCCGCGGGCAGGATCGGCGCCGGCGCCCGACGGCCCTCCGGGTGCGCCACCGCGATGCCTTCGAGGGCGATCGGCCGGCCGGCGGCCATCGTGATCCGGTCGGCATCCTCGACCAACCGTCTGGCCAGCGCCCCGCCCACGTTGCCGAGACCGAACAGTGCAACCCGAAATGGGGCACGCATTCGGGAACGCTACCATCACCGCCATGGCCGCCGGCATCATCGAACGCTACGCGGCCTATCTCCCGGTTACACCGGCGACTCCGCGCGTCACACTTGGTGAGGGATCGACACCGCTGGTCCGGTCGTCGAGGATCGGTCCGGCGATTGGGCTCGACCAGCTCTATTTCAAGTACGAAGGCCTAAACCCGAGCGGATCCTTCAAAGACCGCGGCATGGCGCTCGCCACAGCCCGGGCGATCGAGGCCGGAGCCCAAACGCTTCTGTGCGCGTCGACAGGCAACACCAGCGCCTCGGCATCGGCCTATGCCGCGCGATGCGGTCTTCGCGCCGTCGTCGTCGTCCCCGCCGGCGGTGTCGCGGCGGGGAAGCTGGCACAGGCGCTGGCGTACGGCGCGATCATCGTGACGGTCAGGGGATCGTTCGATCGCGCGTTGACCCTGGTGCGCCGCCTGGCCGACGAGCCGGCCGTCGCCCTCGTGAATTCCGTCAACCCGTTTCGCATCGAGGGCCAGAAGACAGCCGCCTTCGAAGTCGTCGAACAGCTCGGCCGCGCCCCAGCTCGGCTCTTCATTCCGGTCGGCAATGCCGGCAACATCACCGCCTACTGGCGAGGGTTTTGCGAGCTCGCGAGCCGTAGCGGCGCGTCACTCCCGACGCTACACGGCGCACAGGCCCGTGGGGCGGCGCCGTTGGTGCGCGGCCGGCCGATCGTACGGCCGCGGACGGTCGCCTCGGCGATTCGGATCGGCAACCCTGCCTCCTGGAGCGCGGCCATCGCGGCGCGCGACGAGTCGGGCGGCACGATCGAGGCCGTGAGCGACGACGAGATCATGGCGGCGCATCGGCGGCTGGCGCGCGAGGAAGGCCTGCTGGTCGAGCCGGCCTCCGCTGCCGCCGTTGCCCTCCTACTGAAGAAGGCAACCGCCGGGAGCCTTGACGGCGCCGAGGCAGTTGTCTGCGTGCTCACCGGTCACGGACTCAAGGACCCAAAAGCGCTGACGCGCGGCTCGCGCGTACCTCGCGCCATCGAGCCGACGCTCGTAGCCCTCCGGCACGTCCTGGGCTAGCGAAGCGCGCTCACGATCGCGTCGGCCATTGCCGCGGTCCCGACCGGTTTCTCGCCGTCGCGCACGGTGTCGGCCGTTCGCAGTCCGTCCGCCAGCACCCGTGAGACGGCGCGCTCGATCGCCTGCGCCGCATCGTCGCGGTTGAGGGACCAGCGAAGCAACAGCGCCGCGCTCAAGATGGCGCCGACTGGATTCGCGACCCCCTTTCCGGCGATGTCGGGTGCCGACCCGTGGATCGGCTCGTATAACCCCGCCGTCCCGGCGCCGAGACTCGCGGACGGTAGCATGCCGAGCGCGCCCGCCAGCATGGATGCTTCGTCGGTGAGGATGTCGCCGAAGAGATTCTCGGTGAGCACGACGTCGTAGGCCTGCGGCCTGCGCAGCAGGTCCATCGCAAACGCATCCACCAGCATGTGATTGCAGGCAACGTCGGGGTAGCGTTCGGCGATCCGGCTGACGACCGCGCGCCAGAGCCGCGAGGTCTCCAGCACGTTGGCCTTGTCGACCGAACAGAGCGTGCGGCGCCGGAACCGGGCCAGTTCGAACGCTCGCACCGCGACCCGTTCGATCTCCGGTGTGCTGTACCGCATGGTATCGACGGCGGCCTCACCGCGGGCCGTCGTATAACGCCGCTTTGGCCGGCTGAAGTAGAGACCACCGGTCAACTCGCGAACCACCAGGAGATCGACGTCGCGCACCCGCTCCGGGCGCAGCGCCGAGGTGGCGACCATCGCCGGATCGACGCGAACGGGGCGCAGATTGGCGAAGAGGCCAAGTCCCTTGCGAAGTCCGAGCAGCGCCGAGCCGGGGCGAAGCTTGCTGTCCGGTGCGGCATCATCCCATTTCGGTCCGCCCACGGCGCCGAAGAGGATTGCGTCCGCGGTCTTGCAAAGACGCAGCGTCTGCGGGCGCAACGCCACGCCGTACGCTTCGACGGCCGCGCCGCCCACCACGTCGTCGACATAGTCGAGCGCGATGCCAGCGCGAATCGCCGCAGCATCCAGCACCCGCCGAGCCGCGCTGATCACCTCCGGCCCGATGCCGTCTCCGGGGAGCACGACGATGCGCGCGGCTGTTGGCACGTTAGAAGGTTATCGTGCGACCCGCAGCGTGAAGCGGATCTCCGTCCCTTTTCCCGGATCGATGATGGCCTCGATCGTGCCGCCGTGGGCGCTCACGACGTCTTTCGCGATCGCCAACCCAAGGCCCGATCCGGGCGAGCCGGGTCCCTTGACGAAACGCTCGAAAATGCGCGGGCGGAGCTCGCTCGGGATCCCCGGGCCGGTGTCGCGGATGCCGAAGGCGACGCTCTCGCCCGATCGACGGGCGCTAGCCGTGACGGTCCCGTTCGACGGTGTATAGCGGATCGCGTTGGAGAGCAGATTGCCGAGCACACCGCGGATGCGCGCCGGATCCGCATCGATCGCGGGCAGATCCGGCTCGAGGTCGGCCACCAACCGCACCCCGGCGGCGTCCGCGGCGCTCTGAAGCGCCGCCAGGCTGCTGGTCAGAAGGACCGGCACGTCGACCGCCTCACGCTTGAGCGTCAGGCTCCCGACATCGGCCAGCGTCATGGTGGCCAGGGCATCGACGAGCGAGTCCAGCGACGCTGTCGCATCGAGGATCGGTGTGACGTGGACCTGGTCGCCGGGATAGACGCCGTCACCGATGCCCTCGGCCTGCCCGCGGATGATGGCGAGCGGTGTGCGCAGCTCATGGGTCAGGTCGGCGACAAAGGCGCGCCGGTTGCGGTCGGCGGTCGCCAGCCGCATGCTCATCGCGTTGAAG
>VBFX01000152.1 GCA_005889395.1 Chloroflexota bacterium | reverse complement strand
GCGGCTGGCAAACCTGGTTCCTGATCGGCCGGGATCACCGCGAACTGGGCCATGCCGAGGTGGCACGACTTGCCTACCGCCGCGCCCTCGATGCGGGACCCGACGCGCCGGAAGTTCTCTTCGAGCTGGGGACGTTGCTCTGGGAGATGGGCATGCGCGACGACGCGCTGACCTTGCTCGAGCGTGCGGTGCGGACCTGTCCGGTCGACCCTGGTTACACGCTACAGCTCGGCCTGGCGGAAATGGAGCGGGACAACTTGACGGCGGCGCGCCGGTTGCTCACGACGGCAAAGCACCTCGCCCCCGCCGAGCGGCGCATCGACGTCGCCCTCCAGGAGCTCGCGTCTCGAACGACGATCCCCCGACGACGCAAGCGCGCCGCGTAGCACGGCCAAAAACAAAGGCCGCTGGTTGAGGGCGGCCTTGTGGGGAGGAGGGGGGACGGGAGGATTTTTTGAACCTGAGCGCAGGCTAGCAGCGCCGCATTACGGCGCCGCTAAACGTCAGGCGCCCTGACGGGCGCCGGCGTCGGCCCAGCGCGGGGCCGCAACGTCGGCCGTAAGCACCTGCTCCTGCGCCAGAATTCGCCGCAGGATGGCGACCGAGGAGGCGTAAGTCGAATCCAGCCCGTAATAGGAAAGTCCGCGCGCGCCGAGCGTGCGGGCCTGGGTGTAGGGCGTGTCAGACGCGTAATGCAGCACCCCGAAGTCGAAGGGAAGCTTGGTGAAGTTGATGTTCTCGCGCGTCGGGTAGCGCGACGATTCGGCGGCCTCGTAGAGGGCGTTGAGGTACGGGCCCGCCTCCATTTCGACCACGGTAAAGCTCTCCCGGTGATAGAAATCGAGATACCCGCGGTTCTGCAGGAACGTGCCACGAACTGTAACGGCGCGCTGGTTGTCCAGGGCCGCGCCGTAGACCAGGAATGGCGCGACGCTGTTGAAACTAAAGCAGTTGTCCAGCCAGTAGGTATTTTCCGAGTGTTCTTCGTAGACGACGTTGGGGATCATGATGTCGCCGATGCTGCCGTTGAGAGTGGCCGCCTTGCCGAGCACGTAGACGCCGCGCAGCGTCCCGGCGCTCTCCGCGACTTCCCGCAGCACGTTGTAGGCACCCAATCCGAGTGGATAGTTGACGTTGATCAGAACGGCCGGGCTGCGCTCCAGCCGATCAGGTGGCGGACTCCCCAACCGAGGATCGAGGTCCGCCGCGGCCAGCCGGTCGAGAATGATCACCTGCGCGGCGACGTCGAGACCGGCCTGGCTCGGAAGGAAAAAGATGCCACGCTCCTCTTCTTCAGCGGTACGAAGCGCACGGCGCTGACCCGCCTCGGGCGACTGCCCGTAATAGGAGCGCGCCGCGTAATAGAGGAAGTTGTCCCAGTTGCCGCGCGACTGACCCTGCCGCAGCTTGCGCAGCTCGGGAACAAGTTCCAGGTTGTTGCTCCTCTCGATGTACTCCACGATTTCGCCCTGGTGCCGCCGCGCGGACCCGCTCAGCAGGTTGACGAGGCTGTGCGTGTTGCTCGAGACGAAATAGACCGGCCGGTCGCGCACACCCTCGCGCTGCATCAGCGATTCGATCGGCTGCCACCAGCGGCGGGTCGCCTTGATGTACCCGATCTGCGTGCCGCCCAGCATCCGCACGCGGAAGTCCTTCTCCTCGGCCTGGATTCGACGGAGCGGCTCCAGCAGGTCGCCCCAGATTTCCACCAGGCGCAGCGCGTCGTCCTCTGAAATGCCAAGTCGCTGTAGCACCTGGAACTGGTCGGTTACCTCGGAGGCGCGGCTCAAGTCTTCCGCGTTCAGGAGCGCGTGCAGCTTGTTCCATTCGATTTGGAGCGCGACCAGTTGCGGGATCACATCGTCGATATCGGACGGGCTGGCGATGTACACGGCAAGCGTCTCCTTGCCGTCGAAGTAGTAGCGACGGCGCCGCCCGGGCGCGCTCTGCATCTCCCACTTTTCCACGTCGACATCGAGCATCCGCTTGAAGACGTCGGCGGATTGGCCGAGCACGATTCGCCGAACGGCCGTGATCGAGGGGGGCAGGCGCCGAAGCGCGTAGATGAGCGCGCCAGTATCCGGCTCCGCCGATCCGGCCTTTGGGTGCAGGCTCGACTGCATCCCAATGTGGGACTGTTCGAGCACCTTCAGCTTGGTCTCGCCCGAACTCCGCAGCAGCGTGCCGTAGGTCCGGGTATAGAGCTCCACCGCGTCCCGGCCGGGTCCGCGATCGGAGTCGGGATCGATGAAAGCCATTGTGGGTATTATCCCGCTCGTTTTCGAAAGCCTGCCGGTGACCGCGCGTCGCTTGTTTACATCTTTTAACGAAAGTTACTTGCTGCTGGCGGGAAGCGGCTCGTACCGTGGGCGCTGATCAAAACAACCCAGCACGCGTCGGAGGAACCAGCCTGAGAATGTACGAAGCGATCCAAACCGAGACTCAACGCACGACGCTGCGAGTAATCGCGACCCGCGCCGAGGAGGCCAAGCGCAAGCTCAGCCTTTACGCGCTGGACCGCGTCCTCTGGGCTTTGGAAGAGATGAACCTGGCCGAGCGCACCAAAGTCCGGGCCGACGTCGTTGTGCAGCTGCTCGCGTTTGGTGTTCCGTATACGCCGGACGTCAAAATCCCCGACTTGATCGAGCTGGTCTTCACCGCCCAGGAACAGTTCATGAACGTCGAGCCTGATGAAATCAACCGCGTGCCAACCATCGAAGAGCTGGAAGCGTACTTCGAGCAGTCGCGCGTCGCCTGATTTAGCCAAGCCGCACATCCTATAATTGCGCTCACCCTTTTGGGGGAGGTGATGCCGGCCAAGCTCGACAAGTCAAGAACGACCGATAGGTGGCTCGAGGAGAGCTGAAAAAGGGAAGCCGGTGCGAATCCGGCGCGAACCCGTCACTGTAACCGAGGAGCCGTGGGCGAGATCCACCGAGGCGCATGCCTTGGGAAGGAGCCCAGCGGCAATGATCCGGAGCCAGGAGACCTGCCTGTCGGGGACCAACGACCCTCTTCGAGGCTGAGAGGGAGGTGCCAGGCATCTTCACGATCGGCCTCCAGTTGCCCATTCACAGCTCTGGAGGACACCATGAAACGACATCTCGCTGCGCTGGCAGCCGCCGCGCTCGCGGCGCTCGCATCGGCACTGCCGGCTTCCGCCTTTACCCCGCAATCGAGCGCGGCATCCCATGCATTCGAGTGGCTGCACACCTTGCAGAGCGCCGATGGCACCGTCGCCGGAAGCGCATCCCGAACGGAAGACACCGTTCTCGGACTGGTTGCCAACCGTCAAGCGGTGACCGGTTTCGCCACCGCTGGAAAGACCCCCATCGACTCGCTGCGCGCACACATCGCCGATGAGGAAAAGACTGCCGGAAACATCGGCGGTCTCATCATGGCGGTCTCGGCTGCCGGACTCGCGCCCACCGAATTCGCCGGACGCAACCTGCTACAAGATCTCGCCTGCACCTACGATCCGTCCAGTGGCGCGTACAACAGCCAACTGTTCAATGACGCGCTTGCCGTCCTGGCCCTTCCTGCTGAGTCCGCTCCCGCCAAGGCCGTCGCCTTCCTCAAAGACCATCAACTGGCGGACGGTGGCTGGGAGTTCGCCACCGGGTGGGGCTCCGACACCAACACCACGGCCATCGTCGTGCTCGCGCTGACCTCGGCCAACGGCATGACCACCGTTGTGAAAACCCGAGCGCTCGACTACTTCCATTTGCACCAGAAGCCGAGCGGCGGATTCGAGTATTCGACCCCCTTCGCGCAACCTGGCGATTCCGACCCGAACTCCGACGCCGCGGTCGTTCAGGCCCTCCTCGTGCTCGGCGAGGATCCCACCGGGACGGCCTGGACACTGACCGGCAAGAACGCGGTCACCGATCTTCTGACCTTCCAGTTCGACAATGGCGGCCTGGGCTTCGCCAGGCCAGGCTCCTCGCAAACCGCCGCGCCCGACGCGCTTTCGACGACGCAAGCGCTCGTCGCGCTGGCCTCGAAATATCTTCCGGTCACGCGCACGGCGGGAGCGATGCCCACGACGTGCCCTTCGGTGACCACGACCTCACCGTCGCCGACCGCCGCCCCGACGGTCCCGCAGCTCCCGGCGACAGGGGCGCCGCCGGCGCCAGCGCCGCTTGTTCCCGCAATTGTCGGGTTCGCCCTGGTGGCTGTGGGCTGGAGGCTCCGCCGACGCGCTCGCTGAGCATCGGCAAAACCATGTGGTTGGGCGCCGCCGCGTCGGCGGCGCTCATCGCCGCGCTTCTTTCCATCCGTCCGGCCCATGCCGCGATCCATCACGCGGCGCTCGTGATCCAGCACGCGAGCGGCAGTGTCATCACGCGCTGCGTGGCGTTCGCCGAAGGCCAGATCACCGGACTTCAACTGGTCGAGCGGTCTGGCGTGCAATACGACGTCCAGTCGTTCGGATCGATCGGGAGCGCTATGTGCCAGCTCGACCGGGAACCATCGACCGTCCCGCCAGGATGCTTCGGATCCGGACCGTACTGGCAATACTTCCATCGTCAGGGCGCGGGCTGGCAAACGTCGGCACTCGGCGCCAGCTCTTCCGGGCTGCACGACGGCGATATGGACGGGTGGCGCTTCGCCGCCGGGCCGACCCAGGCTCCCCGCGTCGTTGCCTTTGCCTCGGTGTGCGGGGCGCCCGCGCCACCGCTAGCGGCGAGTGCGACGCGTGTGGCGCCGGCGCCACATCAAGCAACCCCTCTTCCCGTAGCAACGCCAGCACCGACCCCCAGCCTCGAGGCATCGCTGCCGTCGGCGTCACCAAGCCCCTTCGCGGTGCTGACTTCCACGGGGCCGCGCGCACAGCCGCCGAAGCCGGCCGCCGCGGTGGGGCCCTGGCTCGCGTTCGGGAGTCTGGCGATCCTGCTGCTGACGCTTGGCGCCATCAACCTGCGGAGGCGGGGCCCGTGATCCGCCACCCCGTGGCGTGGGGCGCGTGGACGATCGCGGCGCTCGCCGCCGCCTTCATCGACCGCAATCCCTACGTGCAGGCATTGCTGCTCCTCGCGGTGATCAACGTCTATCTGCCGTATCGGGGACGGCGTCAGGCCACGTGGAAGTTCGGGCTGGCACTCGCCATCGTGCCCATCCTCTTCAGCGCGGCCCTGAGCCGCTTCGGCCGGCATG
>VBFX01000368.1 GCA_005889395.1 Chloroflexota bacterium | reverse complement strand
GCGAGCGCACGTGCCGTCGTGAAGGGCCCGCCGCCTGCTGAGTCCGCGGTCGGAAGTCGGTCGATTAACGCCTCACCACACACGACTACCATGTCTGAGCTATGGACATGATGCAGGACGGCGACCGCTACGCCCGTATGCCCTACCGGCGGACCGGTCGCAGCGGGCTGCTCCTGCCCGCCATCACGCTGGGCCTCTGGCAGAACTTTGGCGGCGACCGGCCGATCGAGACGCAGCGGGCGATCATCCGCCGCGCCTTTGACCTCGGCATCACCCACTTCGACCTGGCGAACAACTATGGCCCGCCCTACGGGTCCGCCGAGGAGAACTTCGGCCGCATCCTGCAGAGCGATCTCGCCGGGCGGCGCGACCAGCTGGTGATCTCGACCAAGGCCGGCTATGACATGTGGCCGGGGCCGTACGGGATCTGGGGATCCCGGAAGTACCTGCTCGCCAGCCTGGAGCAGAGCCTTCGGCGGATGGGGCTGGATTACGTCGACATCTTCTATTCCCATCGCTTCGACCCGCAGACGCCGCTGGAGGAAACGATGGGCGCGCTCGACACCGCGGTGCGGCACGGGAAGGCGCTCTACGCGGGCATCTCCTCCTACTCGGCGCGGCGAACCACGGAGGCCGCCGCCATCCTGCGCCGGCTGGGGACGCCACTGCTCATCCACCAGCCGTCCTACTCGATGCTCAACCGCTGGATCGAGAAGGATCTCCTCGACGTGCTGGGCCAGGAAGGGATCGGCTGCATCACATTCTCGCCCCTGGCGCAGGGGCTGCTGACCGATCGTTACCTGCAGGGTATCCCGGCTGGTTCGCGGGCCAGCCACGCCGGTTCATTTTCCCAGGCGATGCTGACCGAGCAGACGCTCGCAAAGGTGCGGGCGCTAAACCAGGTGGCCCAGCGGCGCGGCCAGACGCTGGCCCAGATGGCGCTCGCCTGGACGCTGCGCGACCCTCGGGTGACATCGATACTGGTCGGCTTTTCGCCGGACGAGCTCGGTGAAATCGATCGCCACGCCACCGATAGCGGCATCGACCTCTGGGCGCAATCTAGCAGAGAGTAGCCTGTCCGTTTGGCGCCGTTTTTTGCGTTGACTCAGGTGCAGACCTGTGCTATGCCTGCGCTGAGCAGGCACTCGTAAGGGGCAATAAATTTGGATGCGTCCTACCACGCCGACGGAAAAGCCAATGGCTCCTCGCGGCCGGCCGACGAATGTCCATTCCCACGGCCATTTCCCATGGGATTCGACCGGTGCTCAGCGTTTGAGCCACAACCGTTCGTCCCGGTGGACATGAGTGACCGCCCGCTCGCGCCCATGCTCACCTGCAGCCACCTCGTAACCCGGACGCTGCACAACGGAAAGGTGGGCTGGTACGCCGCCTGCAGCATTGGGGATGAGGCGGCCCGCCGAAAGCTGGCGGAGGCGCCCGTCAGCTAGCTCGAGTCTCTTAAGCTCACCGTTGGGCTCGATGAAAACAGCTCAACGTCGTCAGCTTACCCCCGAGCAGGTCGCGCGCTACCCGCGGCCCGGGATGGCGATCCCCGGCAAGATCCGATACTCGCCGGACGCGAAATTCGTCACCTACCTGGTCAGCGAGCGAGGCGACCTCGTCCGCGACCTCTGGGGCCTCGAGCTCGCCACCGGACGGCGGCAGCGGTGGTTGTCTCCGCCCGGCGAGACGGTCACCGAGGAGAACATCTCCCGCGAGGAGATGCTCCGGCGCGAGCGGCTGCGCCTGCGCGAGACGGGCATCACCGACTACATCTGGGCGGAGAAAGCGAACGTCATGCTGCTACCGCTTCGCGGCGAGCTGTCGCGACGGTGATGTCTGGACGATCGATGAGGCGGGGGAACGGCGGCTGACCTCGCACCCGGCCGGCATGACCAACGGCCTGGCAGAGTTCATCGCCCAGGAGGAGCTGGATCGGTTGAGTGGCTACTGGCCGTCGCCCCGCGGGAACATGGTGGCATTCGAGCAGGTCGACGAGTCGAACATTCCGGTCTTTCCGATCGTGCACCAGGCCAAGCCAGCGCTCGAGATTGAGGAGCATCGCTATCCGTTCGCCGGCGCGGAGAACGCCCGGGTCAAGCTGGGTGTGGTCTCGGTCGAGGGCGGCACGACGACCTGGATGGACCTCGGCAACGACGAGGGCTACCTCGCCCGCGTCGATTGGCATTCCGACGGCCGCCTGCTGGTGCAATGGCTCTCTCGGGACTGGACGCGGGTGGAACTGCGCGCCTACGGGGTTGGTGGTGGGGCCGACCGTGTCCTGCTGGAGGAAACCCTGCACCCGTGGATCAACCTGCACGACGACCTGCGCGTCGTCGAGTCGACGGGTGAGTTCACCTGGTCGTCCGAGCGGAGCGGTTTCCGACACCTATATCTATATGGGCCTGACGGCACGCTGATCCGGCAGCTCACAAGGGGAGAATGGCCGGCCGAAGCGACGGTGGCCTTGGACCAGAAGGGCCGCCAGCTCTACTTCGTCGGCTGGCAAGAAACGCCCCTCGAGCGGCAGCTCTTCCGGGTTTCGCTGGATGGCGGTGAACCAGAGCGCCTGACACGCGCACCCGGGATGCACGGCGCCGTAGTCGCGCCCGACTTCTCCAGCTATGTCGATGCCTGGGACAGCCGGACGGACCCGCCCAACATCAACGTCGTCGGCATGACCGACCGAAGGAGCACAGTTTCGATCCATTCTGCCGACGTCTCAGTTGATGTCTCGCCGCCCGAGCTCCACTCGTTTCGAACCAGTGACGGCGTCGAGCTGCATGCGGCCGTCTATCGCCCGACGGTGTCGGGCCGCGCCCCCGTGATCGTCTCCGTCTACGGCGGTCCCGGGCCGCAGATGGTGAACGACAGCTGGGCGCAGACGGTGGACTTGCGAGCGCAGATGCTGGCGCAGCACGGCTTCGTCGTCCTGAAGGTCGATAACCGCGGCTCGGCGCGGCGTGGATTAGCGTTCGAGGCGCCCATCGCGCGCCGCTTTGGGCAGATCGAGGTCCGCGACCAGGTCGAGGGCGTTCGCTGGTTGGAGACGCTCGGATTC
>VBFX01000151.1 GCA_005889395.1 Chloroflexota bacterium | reverse complement strand
CTTGGGGGTATAGCCGTCGAAGAAGCTCGTGATGAACGAACCCTGGTTGAACATGTAGCACTTCGCTGGGCTGCTGAACAGCCCCTGGCCGCCGTCGCCGAATGTGGTGGAAACCATGTACTGCTTGCCGCCGTAGACATTTGCGCCGTTGGATCCGAGGATCTGGCCCCAGGTCGTCCAGGCCTGCTTGATTTCAGTCGAGGTCCATTTCTGCTTGCCCTGCCACCAGTTGTCATAGACCGTGGTTCCAGACTGGCTCAAGACGATTTCTTTCACCCAGTCGCTGCCCGGCCAACCGGAGGCTGCTTGACTCTCGAGGGCGACGCACCACGGCTTTCCACCGTCCGACACGATCTTGCTCTGGAGCGACATCAGCTCGGTCCAGGTCTTGGGAACCTGATAGCCCTTCGCCGAGAAGGCTTTGGGGTCGTACCAGACGAGCCCCTTCAGCGCCGCCCAGGCATAGAGCGTAATGAGTTTGCCGTCGATCTTGCCCAGGTTGATCCAGTCCGCGCCATAGTTCGCGTTGAGCTCAGTCGTATCGAGCTTGTCGTCGAGTGGCACAACCTTCCCGGCCCTGGCGAGCTTGATCAAGGTGCCGATGCCGGGTGCCGCGGTGACGTCAGGCGGGTTGCCGGCCGCGATCTTCGTCTGCAGGATGGCATCGAGGTCTCGGGTGGCCTCGAACGAAATCTTGACGCCGGTCTGATCCGTGAACGGCTTCATGACCGCGTCGAACGAGTCCTTCTCCGCGCCCGTCCAGGTGCCGAGGATATGGACGGTGCCACCGATCTTCCCCCCTGCCGTGTTGCTGGTGCCGCACGCGGTGACGCCGAGAACCACGATGGCCATCGCGGCCAGAATTCGGGTTAGCCTTCCCATTGATTCCTCCTCCGGTTGACCGGGACAGCATCCCGGCGCGCTCACGCGGAGGTCCCAAGAAGGACCCCTTGGCAGCGAGTCTATGACCGCTGTCCCTCCTTTGTCAATGAATTGAGGTCCCGCCGGCGGACGCATTAGGAAGTATTAGCGGTGCGCGCAGTTTGGGCCATAGGAATGTTAGCGCCGTTTTAAGGTTTGGGTGATGGCGCACACGATGGCGGCATCCGCTTTAGCCCGACGGTCGAACGTCAGCAAGCCATTGCATTCCTGCTCGATATCAGTGAGCTGCGTGTAGCAGAATCCTTCCACCGGACCCGGCGCCATCAAAGCGACCACCAGCTCCCGGTAACGGTCGACGAGCTGGCGCGCGCCGGCGGTCATGTCATAGCCCCACCCACCCGAGCCCTGGAGCCCGAGGCCACCGAACTCGCTGACCAGGAGTGGTTCGCCCTTGTAGGCGTAACCGGGCAGGTAGGGCGGCCGCGGACGCCCCGACGGCTCGAGCGCCGACGCGAGCGTCGCGTATCGACGCTGCAGGTCGGCGGGGACGCCGTAATCGTGCAAGGTACAGAGGTCGGTGCTCGCGTGTTCCCAGCCGTCGTTCGATGAGACGGGCCTCGTCCCATCGCGCTGATGCGCCAGGTCGTGGAGCCGGTTGATCAAGCGCGCAGCGACGCCGTCCTGCGACGGCCGCGCAAGACCAAAGCTTTCGTTCATCGGGACCCAGGCGACGATGCAGGGGTGATCCTTATCGCGCTCGATGGCAGCAGCGAGCTCATCCATCAGTCGCTGCTCCGCCTGCGCGGTGTGCTCGTGAAAGTTGGGCATCTCGGCCCAGACCAGGAAGCCAAGCCGATCCGCCCAGTAGAGCCAGCGGGGGTCTTCAACTTTCTGGTGCTTGCGCGCCCCGTTGAAGCCGAGCGCCTTCGCGAGCTCGATGTCGTGACGGAGATCGGCGTCGGAGGCGGCCGTGTACCAACCGCCCGGAAAGTATCCCTGGTCCAGCACCAGTCGTTGAATGTAGGGCTCGCCATTCAAGAGGAAACGCCCGTCGCGCGTCGCGAGCGTGCGCAGCCCGAAATAACTTTCGACTCGATCGAGGTCGCGGCCGCCATCGTCCAGCAGCCTGACCGTGAGCTCGTAGAGCACCGGACTCTCCGGACTCCACGCCTCCACCTTCGCAAGGGCCAATCGACCGCGTCCGCTCACTCCCGTGAACGCGCTGGCTGAGTGTCCGTGCAATGTGACGTTGAGCTCGACGTGGGCGTCCCGATCGGACGTTCCCACCTCGTACTCCAGCGCGCCCTCGTCGAGCCTGGGCCAGAGGCGGAGGGAGGTGACGTGACGCTCCGGCACTGGCTCAAGCCAGACCGTTTGCCAGATGCCGGTCGTGGCCGTGTAGAAGATCCCTTCCGGTTTCTCCTTCCATGTCTGTTTGCCCCGTGGCAGGCTGCGATCGGTTGCCGGGTCGTCGGCCCGCACCACCAGCTCGTTGTCCCCGCCACGCGCCACGGCGGTGATGTCGACGCTGAACGGGGTGTGGCCGCCCTCGTGGCGCGCCACCTGGACGTCATTGACCCAGACGGTCGCCGAGTAATCGACCGCACCAAAATGGAGGATCAGCCGGTCCGCCTCCGGTCGGGTAAAGCGACGCCGGTACCAGACGGTGTCGTGGAGCGCACGCTCGCCGATGCCCGAGAGCGCGGATTGATAGGCGAAGGGCACGATGATCGATCGATCGAAGTCGGGGGCGTCAAAGCCGAACTGCCAGGTGCCGTTGAGGCTCGCCCACTGCCGCCGGTGCAGCCGCGGGCGCGGGTACTCGGGACGCGGAGTCGTCGGCAATGCCTGAGCCCGAGTGATGGACAACGCCTTAATGTACGGCGGATGGGAACCTTCCCCGACGGATTTCTGTTCGGCACCGCGCAATCGGCCCACCAGGTCGAGGGGGGGAATGTCAACAGCGACTGGTGGGCCTGGGAACATGCGTCCGGCACAGCCTGTGTCGAGCCCTCCGGTGACGCCTGCGATTTCTACCACCGCTACGGCGACGACCTCGTCCTGATGGCGGGGCTCGGCCTCAACGCGTTGCGCTTCGGCATCGAGTGGGCGCGGATCGAGCCCGAGGAGGGCGAGTTCTCCAGAGCGGCGTTGGACCACTATCGCCGGATATTGCTGGCCTGCCGCGAGCATGGGCTGGCGGCGATCGTGACCTTCCACCACTTCACGCTGCCTCGCTGGCTGCAGGCGAAGGGCGGCTTTCTCCTCGATGGATTTCCGGCGCTGTTCGAACGCTACTGCCGGCGCTCCGCGGCCGCGCTCGGCGACCTCATGGCCTATGCCTGCACCATCAACGAACCGGAGGGGCTCGGCGAGGGTGGTTTCGTCCTCGGTGTCAACCCGCCCGGGCGCAAGGAGGACATCGATGGCATGTGGCGGGTCGCCGGCAACGTGCTCGAGGCGCACCGGCGAGGCGCGGCCGTTATCCGCGCGGAGGCCCATGTTCCGGCCGGCGTCACGCTCGCCCTGCCGGATTTGCAGTACGAGGACGGGGCCACGCCGGGCGCCCATCCCCTCGAGCTCAACGCGCGCGTCAGCGATCAGTTCTTCGAGCTGGCACGCGACGACGACTTCGTCGGCGTCCAGACCTACACCCGCAACCGGTTCGGACCGCACGGCCCGCGCGGGCCGCACGTCGAGTTGGGCAAAAGGCTTCCGCCCGAGCAGCCCGACACGACCCAGCTGGGTCAGGAGGTGTACCCGCAGGCCCTCGGCAACACGATCCGGCGGGCCTGGCAGCGTACCGGCGGGACGCCGATCCTCGTGACCGAGAGCGGGATCGCGACCGCGTTCGACGAGAAACGGATCCGGTATGTCGACGCCGCGATGCGAGAGGTGCTCGCCTGTCTTGCGGCGGGTATCGAGGTGCGGAGCTATCTCTATTGGAGCCTGCTCGACAACTTCGAGTGGTCCCTGGGATACGGCCCAACGTTTGGCATGGTCGCCGTCGATCGTCAGACGTTCGCGCGTCGCCCCAAGCCGAGTGCCCACTGGTTCGGCGAGGTCGCACGCGCGCGGGCCCTTCCCGACCCGCTGGTTTAAAGACCCGGATGGGAATACCCTTGCTCTCTTTCAATCCGAATAGCCCCTTGGAGCAATAAGCAGAGTTACTCGGGAAGCGGTGGCCCGAGCAACTCCAGTCCGTACTTGGGCGCGGCGGCAGGCCAGCGTCCGAACTCCTCCGGGGTAGGGGGCGGTGGCAGAATGAGCTCGGGAGCGGGAATCCCGACCTCGCGATAGAGGTGCTCAACGCCGCCCGGCGTGCCCACCGCGAGGAATTTCGCTGGTGTCGTCCCTCGGATCCGGAACCGATGCGGAACATCCTTTGGCAGATAGACGAAGCTCCCGCTTCGTAACTGAAAGACATCCTCGCCGGCCTGGTAGGTCATTTCTCCCTCGAGCAGGTAAAAGGCTTCGGCCTCCGCGTGGTGTCCGTGCATCGGCGTCGCGCCGCCCGGCAGACTGACCACCTGCATGACGCTGAGCGGGCCGCCGGATTCCTCAACCGCCAGTTTCACCATAAAGAGCGACCCAACCGCCCAGACGGCTTCGCCCTCGTCTTGGTGACGTACGATCACCTGTCCCCTGGTAGCGACTTCTGCCATGACTCTCGGTCTCCTTCCGACTATTCGTTACAGTCTGACTCGGATTAATACGGTCATGCTAGGCTATGCCTGTGCCTCGTGTCAAGACACAGCGGCGTTACGTTTCGGGAGTCCGCCAGGAGCAGGCTCAGCGCACGCGCCTTCGGATCCTCGATGCGGCGCAGCGCTTGTTCAGCGAGTATGGGTATGCAGCGACGACAATCGAGAGGATCGCCGCGGAGGCCGGCGTGGCCATTGATACCGTCTACGCGGTTTTCCGTTCCAAGCGAGCGGTTCTCTCCGGTTTGATGGCACGACAGGTCGGGGGCGACGACCAGCCCATCGCCATGTTGGACCGGCCAGATGCTCAGTCGGTGCGTCGTGAACCCAATCAGCGACGCCAGTTGGCCCGCTTCGTGGCGGGCGTGACCGATGCCATCGAGCGCTCACGACCGGTAGACGACATCATGCGGAGCGCCGCCGCGATCGATCCAGAGATCTCGACGCTCCGAAGAAGCATTCAAGAAGAGCGGTTTCGCAACATGACGACCCTGGTGCGTTGGCTGCGCGCGAATGGCCCCCTGCGCCGTGAGCGTAATGTCGAGCACGCCGCCGCCATCGTGTGGACACTGACCAGCCCAGAGGTTCACCACCTGTTCCGTGTGGATCGGAGATGGTCACCTGAGCGTTTCCGCGACTGGCTTGGCGATACGCTGGCCCGAACGCTTCTATCGGCCTGAGCCAAGCACTCGCTCACGCGGCTGATCGATTCATGCGGCGATCGTGTCGAGTCTGTCGCTTCCCCGCCCGCGCGCTCGGGCGCGCCGGTCCCGCTCCACGCCGCCCTTCAGGTTGAGGACGAAGTCCCCCCGGCCTGCATAGGCACTGCGGAGCTCCGCCGACGTGCGGTGGACAGCCAGTTCCGGAACGTGATCGAGCACCTCCGCCTCCAGGGCCTGGCGCCAGCTATCTGCATCGGGCGCACCTGTTGTGCCGATAAGCTTCCGGTTCGAGCCCAGCCACGACTTGAGGGCGAGGGCCGCTGTCACCGTCCAGGTGATGGGCGCTTCGGGCTGATTGGTGCCGGTGATCACCTCCGGCTCGGTGGTGCGAAGGTCGCAG